>CAZSNW010000026.1:0-17773 GCA_964608245.1 uncultured Micromonosporaceae bacterium | reverse complement strand
GCCGGTACGCGCTGCAACACCACGTCGCACGGCTGGCGGAGGACCACGCGAGGGCCCGGCGGCTCGCCGAGGCGCTGGCACCGTACGGGGTGGTGGACCCCGCCACGGTCCGCACCAACATCGTGGTGCTCGACCTGTCGAAGGCCGCGCTGGACGGCCTTGGGTTCGCGGCGGCCGCCCGGGAGCGCGGGGTGCTCGTCTCGGTGATGGGCCCGCGGACCGCCCGGCTGGTGACCCACCTCGACGTGGACGACGACGGCGTGGCGTACGCCTGCGAGGTGCTCGCTGGCATCCTGGCCGGCTGACGGCCGGTCTGTGGCAGGCTGCACATATGGGAGCCTTCGACGACCCGATCGACCCGCCCGGCGACTGGCAGCGCGAGCACGTCCGCCGGTACGTGGAGACGAACGGTGCCGACGGCCACGAGTGGCAGGGCACGACCACGCTGCTGCTCACCACCCTCGGCCGTCGCACCGGCAGGGCCCGGCGCACCCCGCTGATCTACCAGCGGGACAGCGACGCGTACGTGGTGGTCGCCTCCAAGGGCGGCACCGACGACCATCCGGAGTGGTACCTCAACCTCACCGCCGACCCCCGGGTGCGGGTGCAGGTGGGGGCCGAGGTCTTCGACGCGGTCGCCCGCACCGCCACCCCGGAGGAGAAGGCCCGGTTGTGGCCGGTCATGACCGCCGCCTGGCCGGACTACGACGAGTACCAGCGGAAGACCACCCGGGACATCCCGGTGGTGATCCTCACCCGCGCCGAGCGGCCCCACGACGAGGCCACCACCGGTTGACCGGTCAGGGCACGGTCGGCGTGCCGGGTGCCGACCCGGCGCCCGGCGGCGCCGGGTCGGCCGGTGGCCGGTAGCGCAGCCAGCGGAAGCGGATCCCGGTGCGCTCCGACACCTGCCAGTCGCCGGCCTCCGCCAGTTCCCAGCCGGCCAGCGACGGGGCGTACGCGTCGCCGTCCACCTCGAGGTCCACCTCGGTGACCAGCGCCTCGGTCGCGAGCGGCAGCGCCTGCGCGTACACCTCGCCGCCGCCGGCGACGAAGACGGTCGTCGGCCCGGCGAGCCGCAGCGCTTCCGCCAGCGACCGCGCCACCTCGGCGCCGGGCAGCACCAGGTCCGGGCGGCGGGACAGCACGATGGTGCGCCGGCCCGGTAGCGGACGGAGCCGGTCCGGTAGCGAGTCCCAGGTACGCCGGCCCATCACCACCGGGTGGCCGAGGGTGACCCGGCGGAAGTACGCGAGGTCCTCCGGCAGGTGCCACGGCATCCGGCCGTCCCGGCCGATCACCCCGCCGCGCGCCTGCGCCCAGATCAGCACCACGCCGGCCGGCGTGACGGGGGCGGGTGGGGCCTGGCCGCTCACACCGCCACCGGGGCCGGCAGGGCCGGGTGGTGCCGGTAGCCGACCACCTCGAAGTCCTCGTAGCGGTAGTCGAAGATCGACGGCCGTTCCGCCAGTCGCAGGGTCGGGAACGGGTAGGGGGTGCGCGACAGCTGCGTGCGCACCTGCGACTCGTGGTTGAGGTAGATGTGGCAGTCGCCGCCGGTCCAGACCAGCTCACCCACCGCCAGGCCGGCCTGGGCCGCCAGCATGTGGGTGAGCATCGCGTAGCTGGCGAGGTTGAACGGCACCCCGAGGAACAGGTCGGCGCTGCGCTGGTAGACCTGCATGCTGAGGCGACCGTCGGCCACGTAGCACTGGAACAGCAGGTGGCAGGGGGGCAGCGCCATCCGGTCCAGGTCGGCGACGTTCCACGCCGAGACGATGTGCCGGCGGGAGTCCGGGTCGCGGCGCAGGCCCTCCACCAGACGCTGGATCTGGTCGATGTGACGGCCGTCCGGGGTGGGCCAGGAGCGCCACTGCACCCCGTAGATCGGGCCGAGTTCGCCGTCGGCGTCGGCCCACTCGTCCCAGATCGTCACCTTGTGCTCGTGCAGGAACCGGATGTTGGAGTCACCGCGCAGGAACCACAGCAGCTCGCAGATCACCGACTTCAGGTGCACCCGCTTGGTGGTGATCACCGGCAGCCCGCGGGACAGGTCGTAGCGCAGCTGACGGCCGAACAGGCTGCGGGTGCCGACCCCGGTGCGGTCCCGCTTGAGCGTGCCCTCGGACAGCACCAGCCGCAGCAGGTCCTCGTACCCGGTGTCGACGTACCCCCCGGCCGGTGCGGTGCCGTCGGGCCCGTCGTCGGCGTCTCCGGTGCCGGTCGCCGGGGTCCCCGCGTGGTCGTGGTGCTCCGTCACGGCCCCCAGCCTAGGCGAGCCGACGGACCGCACGACACGGGCACACGCCGGGCCCGTCGGTCGGGTTCCCCGCAGGCTGGCCACTTCCGGGTGACAACCGTGGCACCCTGCGGCACGATGCTGGGGTGAACGATCGACGGATGTGCACAGATGCAATCCGGACCGGACCCCGGCGTCCGCCGAGCCGACGGGCGTGGGCACCGGTGGTGGTGGTCGCCGCGCTGCTGGCCGCGGCCGGCTGCACCGCCGGTGACCCCGACGTGCCCGTCGTCGGCTGCCCCACCGGGGGCACGGGCACCCTCGAGGTGAGGATCTTCGGCGTCCCGCCCGGGCAGGAGGCGTACGTCGAGGTGGACGGTGCCACGGTCACCGCGGAGGCCGGCGTCACCCTGCCCGCCGGCGAGCACACGCTGCGGCCCGCACCGGTGACCATCTTCGACAGCCCGCTGGTGCGTGAGGTCGCGGTGGCGCCCGAGACGGTGGTGTGCGTACGCGCGGACCGTACCGAGACCGCCACCATGACCTACGACCTGATCGGGACCAGCGGCATGCTGTGGGTCGGCAACGAGGAGGAGGCCGCGGCCGATCTGATCGCCTTCACCGAGGGGCAGCTGCGGACCAGCGGCCACACCATGCCGGAGATGGTGCACGTCGCCCGTGGTCGGTCGGTGTCGGCGTTCGACCGCATGGGCAACCTGTGGATGGCCGGGCGTACCGCGGACGACCCGCCGCTGCTGCGCTACCCCTGGACCTCGGTGGTCGAGGGGACCGGGCCGGAGAACTACGACGTCGTCCTCACCTCCTCGGCCCTGGGGCCGTCGCCCGCGGTCACGGCGCTGGCGTTCGACGCCGAGGGCGACCTGTGGGCGGCGACCGCCGACGGGCGGCTGGTCATGTTCACCGCCGGGCAGCTCACCCGTTCCGGTGGTCCTGCCCCGGCGGTGGAGATCCGGGCGGTGGAGGAGGACGCCGGGCCCGTCCGCGCGTTGGCGTTCGACGCCGACGGCAACCTGTGGGCGGCGTACGGGTCGACGGTGGTCCGCTACGACGCCGCGCGGCTCTCGACGTCCGCCGACGAGCCGGCCGACCTGGTGCTGTCGCTGCACGACCCGTCGGGCCAGCCGCTGCCGCCGGTGGGTGGGATGGCGTTCGACCGCGCCGGTGACCTGTGGACGAGCCACACCGGCCCGCGGGTGGTACGCCTGGTTGCCGCGGACCTCACCGGCACCGGCAGCCGGGAGGCCACCCCGGAGGTCCACCTCGACCTGGGAGACTCCGGTCCGGCGGGCGGGATCGCGTTCGACAACAGCGGTGGACTGTGGCTGGTGTACCGCACCGGCACCGTCGCCCGTCTGTCACCGGAGCAGCTGGCCGGTGGGGAGGACGGTCGCGTGCGGCCGGAGACGGTCGTGGAGAGCCCGCTGCTCGGCAGCGGCGGTTCGGTGGCGTTCTTCCCGGCCCCCGACGGGCTGCCGCTGTACCACAGCCTGCCGTGAGCGGTCCGGACGGTCGGTGACCCGCGACCGCCGGCGCCCATGGCTATGCTGCCACCGTGACCGCCCCTCCCATGCGATCGATCGCCGGCCGCCCGCGCCGGTGGCGGCTGGTCGCCACCACCGGGATGCTCGCCGCCCTGCTGCTCGCGGCGGCGTGCGGTGGCGACGGTACGCCCGACGACGGATCCCCCGGGGGTTCGCCCACGCCGGGGACCGCCCCGACCACCACCGACGGGCTCACCGACGTCTCCTGTGTGGACGGCGAGTACCGGGTGGGGGAGTGGTCGGTGCCGCGGACCGGCGAACCGGCCACGGTGGCCGGGCTGGCTGCGGCGGCCGCCGGCGACGACTGCGCGGTGCTGCGCATCCGGTTCACCGGCACCGCGCCCGGGGTGGACGTGATCCGGCTGCCCGTGGTCAACGAGACCTATCTGCGGTTCACCGGGGGCGGCACCGTGTCGGCGGTGCCGGTCGGTCCGGTGCCGGAGGACGTCATCCAGCCCGGGTTCGCGCTGCTGGACCACGCCCTGATCGGCTACGACGACCAGGGCCTGCACGTCCACGTCGGCCACGGCCTCCACCCCGACGTCTCCGCCCGGGTGGTGCTCGCCGACCGGCACGTGGACGTCTACTTCCGGCTCGCCCGGGCCGAGGACGGCTTCTCCGAGGTCGACTGGGCCGGCGACGCCAACCCGGTGGCGCTCAGGAGCGCGTCCGACCTGAGGCTCGCCATGCTGAATGCGTACATCGGGGACTTCGCGACCCCCGGTGAGATCCACTTCGGCGGTCCGGTCACGGTGGTCGGCTACGCCAAGGCGCCCGAGTCCGGCGTGATGGTCCGGGTGTACGCCGACGACACGCTGGTGTGCGAGCAGGCGGTGCACGCGTCCGGACCGCCGTACCTGTTCTCCCGGTTCGGCTACCGGGACGAGGGTTGCCTGGTCGACGAGCGGAGCCGGACCTGGACGGTGGAGGTGGGCTGGCCCGACGCGCCGGACGGCCCGGGGTTGTGGCAGCGGTACGACTTCACGTGGGTGACCGAACTGTGACCCGCCGCCGGGTCAGCCTCCGGCGCGCAGCCGCTTGAGGGTGGCGACGTCGGCGGCGTGACCGTCGGGCCCGTCGGTCGGCGTCTCCACCACCAGCGGCACACCGGCGGTGGCCGGGTGCGCCATGAGTTCGGCGAACGCGGCCTCCCCGATGGTGCCCTTGCCGATGTTCTCGTGCCGGTCGCGGGTGGACCCGAGCGGGTCACGGGAGTCGTTGGCGTGCACCAGGCGCAGCCGCCCCGGGCCGCAGGCGGCCAGCAGCGCGTCCAGGGTCGCGGTCATCCCACCTGGCGCGGCCAGGTCGTGCCCGGCGGAGAACGCGTGGCAGGTGTCGAAGCACACCCCAAGCCACGGGTGCCGGTCCACCGCGTCCAGGTAGTCGGCGAGGTGCTCCATGCGGGAGGCCAGCGAGCGCCCGCCGCCGGCGCTCGGCTCCACCAGGAGCATGGGCCAGCCCTCGGCGGCCGCCCGGTCCAGCAGCGGCAGCAGCGTCTCGCGGACCTGGCGCAGCGCGGTGGCAGTCGGGGTGTCGTCGACCGCGCTGCCGGCGTGGTAGACGACCGCCTCCGCCCCGATCGCGGCCCCGCTGCGCAGCGCGTACTCCAGCATCCCGGCGGAGCGTTCCACCGTGGCAGGGGTGGGGGAGCCGAGGTTGACGAGCAGGCAGGCGTGCACGAACACCGGGACGCCGCGGGCCGCACACGCCTCGGCGAACCGGGCGTCCTGCGTCGGGTTCCGGGCCGGTCGGGCCCACCCCCGCGGGTTGCCGACGAACACCTGCACCGTCTCCGACCCGGTGGCGTCCAGGTAGGGCAGGGCGGTGTCGGCGATGCCGCCGGCGGTGGGGGCGTGCGCGCCCACCGGTCGGTCGACCGTTCGCACGGGCGTCGGGGGATGCGTCACGGTGCTCACCCGCAGACGATCACCACGGTCTCGCCGGGCGGCAGTCCCCTGCCGGCATCCGGGTCCTGGTCGTGCACCGGTCCGGCGCCGAAGCGCCGCACCTCGAAGCCCGCCTGGCGCAGCACCTGCTCCGCGACCATGCAGGGGAGGTTCACCACGTTCGGGACCGGGACGGTGGGCGGACCCTTGCTCACTTCGAGGCGTACGGTGTGCCCGGGCTCCACACCCGCCCCGGGCGCCGGGTCCTGCTGGACCACCTGGCCCTTCGGCCGGCCGCTCTCCACCTCGACCACCTCCGGCACCAGGTTCATGGTGATCAGACGCAGCCGGGCCTCGTCCTCCTGCAGACCGATCAGCGCCGGCACCTCGATCGGCGCCTTGCCGCGGCTGACCGTCACCACGATCTCGGTGCCGGGAACCACCTCGGTCCCGGGCGGCGGGTCCAGCGCGAGGACCCGGCCCTCGGGCACGGTGTCGCTGTACTCGGTCTCGCCCTCGACGACCACCAGGCCGAGCGCGGTCAGCTGCCGGACCGCGACCTCCGTCTCGGAGCCGAGGACGTCGGGGACCAGCAGGATGCGCGGCCCCAGCGAGAGGGTGAGGACGATGGTGCCGCCCCGCGGCACCCGGCCGTCCTGCGGCGGCTGCTGCGCGAGCACGTGCCCGGCGGGCACGGTGTCGCTGTGCCGCGGGTCGGTGAAGGTGACCGAGAGGCCCGCCCGTTGGGCCACCGTCACCGCCTCCTCCTCGGTCAGCCCGACCAGGTTCGGCGCCGGTTGGAACCGGCCGACCGCCACCCACCAGGTGGTCAGCAGCACCAGCACCCCGGCCACCGCCACGGTGATCAGCAACGGACGGGACCGGCGCAGCGGACGGGTCCGGACGACCGTGCCCCGTGTCGGCGGGGCGGTCCGGCGGGCCGACCGGTGGGACGGCAGGCGCGCCCAGGCCGGGCGCTCCTCCACCACGGTGTTGATCACCATGGTGGCGTCGGCCGCGGCGTTGTCGGCCACCGGCAGGCGGGCGGTGGCCCGCTCCCGGACCGAAGGGATCGCCGCGAGCAGCGCGGTGGCGGTGATCCGGGTCGCCGGGTCAGGGTCGGTGGCGCGCCGGACCAGCTCGTCGACGGCCTCGGGTACCCCGGGGGCGTACCGGGACGGCGGCGGCAGGCTGGCCGGCCAGCCGTAGGTGTCGGCGGGCGGGGGCAGCTGCCCCGTGAGCAGCTCGAACAGCAGCACCCCGACGGCGTACACGTCGGCGGCGGGGGAGAGGTGGCCCTCGCGTACCACCTCCGGGGCGGTGTAGGCGGCGCGCTCCCGGGCGAGGTCGACCGGGGTCGGCAGGCTCCGCAGCACCCCGAACCCGGTGACCTTGACCACCGCGTCGGTGAGGTCGTCGGTGCCACCGGTCGGGGAGGGCAGCACGAGCACCCGGCCGCTGGTCAGTTCGCCGTGGGTGAACCCGGCCCGGTGGGCGGCCGCCACGCCGGCGAGCACCTGCTCGACCACGGCCAGCGTCTCGGCCACTGGCAGGCGGAACCGGCGGGCCAGCACGTCCCGCAGGGTCACGGTGGTGACCTGCTCCACCACCAGGTACGGCGCACCGGCGTGCCAGCCGTGTCCGTACACGTCGATCGTGTGCGGGTGGGCGAGCCGGGCGAGCGCCTCCGCCTCCTCGCCCAGATCGGCCACGCCGGAGTGGCCGGGGGCCGCGAACATCAGCCCGACCCGCCGGTCCAGGCGTTCGTCGACCGCCGAGTACCAGGCGGTCCCGTCGGCACGCGCGATGAGGTCGCGTACGCGGTAGCGTCCGTCGACCAGGGTGCCCGGCAGCGGGTCGGCGACCTGAGCGTCCATGTCCGGTGGCAGTCTACGGCCCCGGTCGTGGACCCGGGTGGCGGCTGGTGCCCGGTGCGCGTGCCATGGCACGCTGATGGGATGACCGAGACCACCTCCGGCGCCGGCCCGACCGAGTTGCTGACGTTCTCCGACGTCGCCGAGCGGTTGGGTGTGTCGGTGAGCAAGGTCCACCAGATGGTCCGGGACGGGGCGCTGCTCGCGGTGCACCGCGACGGCGTCCGTCAGGTGCCGGCCGACCTGGTGGCCAACCGGAACGTGCTCAAGCACCTGCCCGGTGTGATCACGCTGCTGCGGGACGCCGGCTACGACGACGAGGAGATCCTCGGCTGGCTCTACCAGGAGGACGAGTCGTTGCCGGGTACGCCCGCGCAGGCGCTCGCCGGCGGGCAGGCCACCGAGGTCAAGCGCCGGGCGCAGGCGCTCGGGTTCTGACCGGCGGTCCGGTCGTCGCCACTCGTCGCCGTGAGTCGGCGGTGACGGCCGCCGACGGTGGAGGCGGTCGGCTGCCGCGTCAGCCGTGGCGGTCGGTGGCGGCGGTGGCGAGTTCGCGCAGCACGCCGGCGGCCTCGGGCTCCAGCGGCGCGGTGGCCAGCGCGTCGTCCGCGGCGCGGACCAGTTCGTCGATGCGGGCCTCGGTGCGGGCGAGCGCCCCGCTGTCGGTGATGATCCGTCGCAGCCGGGCGACCCCGTCGGCGTCCAGGTCGCGGTCGCCCAGCCGGGCCGCCAGCTCCCGCCGCGCCTCGGGGTCGGCTGCCTCCAGCGCCGCCGCGACGAGGAACGTGCGCTTGCCCTCGCGCAGGTCGTCGCTGGCCGGCTTGCCGGTCACCCCGGGGTCGCCGAACACCCCGAGCACGTCGTCGCGCAGCTGGAACGCCTCTCCGAGCCGCAGGCCGAAGTCCGAGTACGCCCGGGTGATCTCCGGCCCGGCGCCGGCGAGCGCGGCGCCGAGCAGCAGCGGCTGCTCCACGGTGTACTTGGCCGACTTGAACCGGGCGACCTTGAGCGCCCGCGCCACGGTGGTGTCCCGGCTCGCCTGGCTGTGCATGTCGAGGTACTGGCCGACGGTCACCTCGGTGCGCATGCGGTGGAACACCGGGCGGGCGCGGCTCAACGCCACCGGGTCGACACCGGAGGTGCCGAACAGCTCGTCGGACCAGACCAGGCACAGGTCGCCGAGCAGGATCGCGGCGGCGGTCCCGAACCCGTCCGGGTCGCCGTGCCAGGCGGCGTCGCGGTGGGTGGTGGCGAACCGGCGGTGCACCGCCGGTTCGCCGCGGCGCAGGTCGGAGCCGTCCATGACGTCGTCGTGGATGAGGGCGCTGGCCTGGACCAGTTCGAGGGCGGCCACGCAGGCGACCACCTCGTCGCTGTCCTCGCCACCGGCGGCGCGGTAGCCCCAGTACGCGAACGCGGGCCGCAGCCGCTTGCCCCCGCCGAGCACGAACGCGTCGAGGACGTCGGCGACCTCCACCAACGCGGGGTCGATGCTCTCCAGGTGGGTGCGCTGTCGGCCGAGGAAGGTGGCCAGCGCCTTCTCCACGCGTTGGCGCAGCCCGGCACGGTCGACAGGTGAGGTCACGGACCCGACGCTACCCGGCCGGCCGGGCGGGGTGTCGTCACCCCGGGGCGTGCCGCCGGAGGCGCGGTGGGTCGGGGTCGCCCGGTCGACCGGGCCGGTGGGCCCGTCCCGGCCGGTCGCCTGATCCGCCTGGTGGGACGCGGGCGTCGTTACGGTATGTGAATTAGGTCACCTTCGGTACGGTTACAGAATGGTGACCAGCGTGCCGGTCCCCGCGACCTGGCGGGGGCCGTCCATCGGGGAACTCGTCCGGCGCGGCCCCACCTTCTCGTTCGAGTTCTTCCCGCCGAAGGACGAGGCCGGAAAGGCGGTCCTGTGGCGGTCGATCCGGGAGCTGGAGCGGCTGCGACCGTCCTTCGTGTCGGTGACCTACGGCGCCGGCGGCTCCACCCGCGACCGGACGGTGGAGGTGACCGAGCGGCTGGCGACCGAGACGACCCTGGTGCCGATGGCCCACCTCACGGTGGTCGGCCACTCGGTGGCGGAGCTGCGACGGGTGATCGGCCGGTTCGCCGACGCCGGTATCCGCAACGTCATGGTCATCCGGGGCGACCCGCCCGGCGACCCGACCGGCCCGTGGGTGCCGCATCCGGACGGTCTCACGTACGCGGAGGAGCTGGTCCGCCTGGTCCGGGAGAGCGGCGACTTCAGCGTCGGGGTGGCCGCCTTCCCGTACAAGCACCCCCGGTCACCGGACGTGGAGAGCGACACCCGCCATTTCGTCCGGAAGTGCCGGGCCGGGGCCGACTTCGCGATCACGCAGATGTTCTTCGACGTCGAGGACTACCTGCGGTTGCGGGACCGGGTGGCGGCCGCCGGCTGCGACACCCCGATCATCGCCGGGCTGATGCCGGTCACCCGGATGGCCACCATCGCGCGGGCCGAGCAGCTGTCCGGCGCACCGTTCCCGCCGAAGCTGGCGGAGGAGTTCGCCCGCCTGGCCCATGACCCGGCGGCGGTGCGGGCGCGCGGGATCGAGCACGCCGCGCAGATGTGCCTTCGGCTGCTGGCCGAGGGGGTGCCAGGCATCCACTTCATCACCTTCAACCGGTCCACCGCCACCCGCGAGGTGTGGCAGTTGATCAAGGACGCGGTGCCGGCGCGTCGGACCCCCACGGCCGCCTGACCGGGGGCGGCCCGCCCTCCGGCCCGCGGCACCGCGGACCCCGCCGGCTCGTTGAAGCGTTGATGAGCACGGTACGGGAGGGCTGGAACCGGTACGCGCTGGCCTGGGCCGACCGGTACGGCGGCTACGACCCGCGCCGGGCACCCGGCCCGGTCCGGCGGTGGCAGCGGATCGCCTACCGGGTGGCCCGACTGCTGGTGCGGTGGCGGGTCCGGCCCCGGTCGCCGGCCGCGGTGGCCGCCGTGCTCACCCTCGCGGTGCCGGTGGCGGTGTACCTGGGCGGCCGGTGGCTGGCGGCGGCGGCCGGGCTGGTGGTGGCGTCGACCTTCGCCGCCACCGTGGCGTCGGCGGTGGCGCTGCTGCGCGGGCCGGTCACGGGACTCGCCGCGGTCTACGAGGCGGTGGCCACCCGACTGTCCGAGGTGGTCTGGCTGGTGGCGCTGTGGCTGGTGGGGGTGGCCGGCCCGGTGGTGGTCGCGTGCGGGGCGATGACCGGTCTGCTGGAGTACACGCGTACCCACGCGATGGGGGTGGGGATGCGCCCCATCGGTGCCCAGACCGCGGGGGACCGGCCGGCCCGGGTCACGCTCCTGGTGATCGCGCTCGGCCTGGGAGGGCTGGTCGGGGACGGGCTGGCGGCCGGGGTGGCGACGGTCGCCGCCGCCGGCTGGCTGCTGCTGGTGACGCTCGGCTACTTCCAGCTGCTGGGCGCCGTCCGCCGGTCACTGGCCTGACGCGGTAGGCCGGTCCGACCCGCCCGGGGCGGGCCGGTCCGGTTCCTCCAGCGGCAGCGTCCGGCCCAGCACCGCGAACGGACGCGGGTCGCCGGGGAAGGTGAGGTGGCGCAGCACGTCCACGAAGCCGAACCGCCGGTACAGCCGCCACGCCCGCGACGTACGCTCATCAGCCTCCGGCGTGGACAGCAGGGTGGTGCTGCCCTCGGCCATCCGCAGCAGGGCGCGCAGTTGCCGGGTGCCCAGCCCGTGGCCGTGGGCGGCGGTGCGGACGTGCAGCTCCACCACCTCGAAGCAGTCGGTGAGCCACCGCCGCCGGGCCTCCGGGTCCAGCGCCGCGCTGACCTGGTCGTGCCACCACTGGCCGGGCTGCGAGTGGTAGCCGTACCCGAAGCCGACGAGCGCCCCGTCGTGGGCCAGGGTGGCCACCGCGCGGAACCCGGAGCGCCGCAGGTGGGTGGCGAGGTAGCTGCGACGGGCCGCCAGGGTCTCGGCCGGGTAGCCCATGGCGTCGCCGTAGACCTCGAGGACGTCGTCGATCCGGCGGGCGAAGTCCTCCGGGGTCCAGGACACCAGCCGCAACGTCGGACCCGTGGGCGGGTCCGGCTGCGGGTCGTACTGCGGGGTGGTCACGCGACGTCGACCGGGGTGGCGTTGGTGATCCGCAACAGTTCGTCGTAGGTGGTCCGGAAGACCGCCTCGGGGATGCCGGCGGCCGCCCAGATCTCCGGGTAGGCCGACAGCGCCCGGTCCAGCAGGGTCGGCAGGGGCGTCGGATGCCCCACCGGGGCCACCCCGCCGATCGGTTGACCGGTGTGTGCGCGGACGAAGTCGGGGGAGGCGCGGCGGACCCGGGTGGCGCCGACCGCCGCGGCCAGCTTGCCTGGGTCGGCCCGGTGGGCGCCGGAGGTGAGCACCAGCAGCGGTGCGCCGTCGGCCTCGAACACCAACGAGTTGGCGATCTGCCCGACCTCCACGCCGAGCGCAGTGGCGGCGGCCGCGGCGGTGCGGACCGGCTCGGCCAGCACCGTGACCGTGGTGGTCACCCCGGCTGCGGCCAGCGCCTCCTGGACCGCCTGCACACGGGGATGCAGCGTCATGGCCCCCATCTTGCCCGGCCGGGCCGCCGGTGGCACGCCCCGCCCCCCACCGGTGTCGGGCGTCCGGCGCGCGGTGCGGTCGCTGTCACAGGGTGGGTGCAATCTGTCGGCATGTTTGGTACGCTTGTTCGAGTCAGTCGAACAAACGTACTGACTGGCCCGGGTGGTCACGGGCCCGGGCCGGCGACCGGGCCGGTGCGCGCCGTCCGCCCGACCCCCCCGGACGGCGCCACCGGTCCTGTCGGGCCGGTCGGGAGCGGCGAGGGGAAGCGTCCGCTCCCGACCGACGGTCCGCGGCACCTTCCTCCACCCACGCCCAGATCGAGGGAGGCTTCGATGGCAGTCGAATCCGCGCCCGTCGTCCCGGCGCACGTCCTGCCGCACCGGAGTCCGGTCGAGCTGCTCCGGCTCGCCCACCGCGGGCTGGCCGAGGCGGCGCGGACCGGGCCGGACGGCCTGCGCTACGCCGGCGCCCACCTGGCGGCGCTGCGCGCCGCCGCCGCGGTGCTCGCCGGCCGCGCCCGGCCGGCGCCCGGCCGGCGGGACCGGGTGACCAACGTCTGGGTCCTGCTCACCCGGGTCGCGCCCGAGCTGCGGGAGTGGGCGGAGTTCTTCGCGGCCGGGGCGGCCAAGCGGGCCGCCGCGGAGGCGGGCATCCCGCGGGTGGTCACCTCCCGGGAGGCGGACGATCTGGTGCGCGCGGCCGGACAGTTCATCACGCTGGTGGAGGAGACGCTGGGGCTGGCGCACCGGTCGGCCCCGTCGTCGCTGTCCGCGGCGGCCTGAGCGTCCGGGCGGGGGTTGGCGTGACGACCGCACCCGGACGCGTGGCGACGCTGCCGGCGGGTGGTCGCGGAGCCGACGCCCTGGTCCGTCGGATCGGTGAGCTGGCG
Source organism: uncultured Micromonosporaceae bacterium (assembly GCA_964608245.1). Lineage (GTDB taxonomy): Bacteria > Actinomycetota > Actinomycetes > Mycobacteriales > Micromonosporaceae > Natronosporangium. The sequence goes on along the minus strand of CAZSNW010000026.1, from coordinate 4,774 downwards.
GGGGTCCGCCGGGCCGGTGAGCTGACCGCAACACCTGAGCACCGGCTGCTGCCGGTGGCCGAGCCGCTGCGCCCTCTGCTGCCGGGGCTGCGCCGGGGCGGCTCGGTGGTGGTCACCGGCAGCCGGTACCTGCTGCTGGCGGTGATGGCGCCGGTCACCTGGGCCGGCGGTTGGACCGCCGTGGTCGGGATGCCCGAGCTGGGTCTGCTCGCCGCCGCCCAGGCGGGGGTGGCGCTGGAGCGGACGGCACTGGTGCCGGACCCCGGTCCGCACTGGCCGGCGGTGACCGCCGCGCTGCTGGACGGGCTCGACCTGGTGGTGGTGGCGCCGAACGGCCCGGTCAACGACCGGGTCGCCGGCCAGCTGGCCGCGCGGGCCCGCCGGAGCGGGGCGGTCCTGGTGGCCTACGGCCCCTGGCCGGGCGCCGATCTCACCCTGTCGGCCTCCCCCGGACGGTGGGAGGGTCTGGCCCGCGGCCACGGGCGGCTGCGGGCCAGGGAGCTGACCGTCACCGCGTACGGCCGGGGCGCGGCCGCCCGGCCGCGGCAGGTGCGGGTGCTGCTACCGGACCCGGCCGGTCGACCGGCGCCCGCGCCGGTGACCGACCGGCGCCCGGTGCTCACGGTGGTCGAGGGGGAGGCGGCGTGAGGCCGGTGCGCACGCTGCTGGTCCGCTGCCCCGACTGGCCGGTGGTGGCGGCCGGGCTCGTCGAGGGGGTGCCGGTGCACGCCCCGGTGGCGGTGGTGCACGCCAACCAGGTGGTCTCCTGCTCGCCGGCGGCCCGCGCGGAAGGGGTCCGACCGGGGCTGCGCCGGCGGGAGGCCCAGGCCCGCTGCCCGGAGCTGACCGTGCTCCGGGCCGACCCGGCGCGGGATGTCCGCGCCTTCGAACCGGTGGTGGCGGCGGTGGAGCAGGTGGCGGCCGGGGTGGAGGTGCTGCGCCCCGGCGCCTGCGCGACCGCGGCCCGGGGACCGGCCCGGTACTACGGCGGGGAGGAACAGGCCGCCGAGCGGATCGTGGAGCAGATCGGCCAGGAGTGCGGGGTCGAGGCGGTGGTCGGGATCGCCGACGGGATCTTCGCCGCCGACCAGGCGGCGCGCACCGGGCGGGTGGTGCCGCCCGGCGGCAGCCGGCGGTTCCTGGCGGGCCTTGCGATCGAGGCGCTGGGCCGGCCGGAACTGACCGGGCTGCTGCGCCGGTTGGGCATCCGCACCCTGGGCGACTTCGCGGCCCTGCCGGCCGGGGACGTGCTGGCCCGGTTCGGCGCCGACGCGGCGCTGGCGCACCGGCTCGCCTCCGGTGAGGACGACCGGCCGTTGGCGGTCCGCACCCCGCCGGTCGACCTGTCGGTCGCCGCGGAGTACGACGAGCCGCTGGAGCGGGTGGACCAGGCGGCGTTCGCCGCCCGGGCGCTGGCCGGGCGGCTGCACGAGCGGCTGGTCGGACAGGGGTTGGCCGGCACCCGGCTGGTCATCGAGGCGGTCACCGCGCACGGGGAGGAGCTGTGCCGTACCTGGCGCCACGACGGCGTGCTGACCGCCGACGCGGTCGCCGACCGGGTGCGCTGGCAGCTGGAGGGCTGGCTGTCCGGACCGGTGACCGGCCGGGACCGCGGCGCGCGGCCCACCGCGGGGATCCGCCGGCTGCGGCTCGTCCCGGACGGGCTGCTCCCGCTGCTGGCGCACCAGCCGGGGCTGTGGGGCGGACCGGGTGTCGCCGAGCAGCGGGCGCGGCGGGCGCTCGCCCGGGTGCAGGGACTGCTCGGACCGGAGGCGGTGCTGGTGGCGGTGCCGGCCGGCGGGCGGAGTCTGGCCGACCAGGTGCGGCTGGTGCCGTGGGGCGACGAGCGACCGGCGCCGGATGCGGCGCCGTGGCCCGGCCGACTGCCACCGCCGGCTCCGGCGACCGTGCCGCCGGCGCCGCTGCCGGCCGAGGTCCGCGACGCGGCGGACCGACCGGTGGGGGTGGACGCCCGGCTCGCGGTCAGCGCCGAACCGGACCGACTGGTCGTGGGCGACTCGCCCCCGGTGGCGATCACCGCCTGGGCCGGGCCGTGGCCGTTGGACGAACGCTGGTGGGCGCCGGGCGAGGCCCGCCGGGCGGCCCGCTTCCAGGCGGTGCTGGCCGACGGTCGGGCGGTGCTGCTGTCACTGGTGGACGGCGCGTGGCGGGTGGAGGCGGTCTATGAGTGAGCGGGACGGGTGAGCCGCGGTGGGTTGGTACAACCCTCCGGTGCCGTGGTCGCGGCTGGAGCGGGTGCTCTCCGGCCAGGACGACCGGCCGTTCGTGGTCGACCCGCTGGCCGAGGACGAACCGGTCGGCCCGTCGAGCCGTCGGCGGCACCGCCGGCTGCCCGACCCGCCACCGCCGCCCCGGCGACCACCGTAGACTACGCCGAGCTGCACTGCCACTCCAACTTCAGCTTCCTGGACGGGGCCAGCCACCCGGAAGAGCTGGTCGAGGAGGCCGCCCGGCTGGGGCTGTCCGCACTCGCCCTCACCGACCACGACGGGTTCTACGGCGTGGTCCGGTTCTGCGAGGCGGCGCGCGAGGTGGGGCTGCCCACCGTCATCGGCGCCGAACTGTCGCTGGACCTGACCGAGCCCCGCAGCGGCCCGCCCGACCCGGGCGGACACCACCTGCTGGTGCTCGCCCACGGCCCCGAGGGGTACGCCCGGCTGTCCCGCACCATCGCCGAGGCCCACCTGCGCGGCGGCGAGAAGGGCCGCCCCGACTACCAGGGGTTGGAGCAGGTGGCCGCGCAGCTGCGCGGCCACGTGACGGTGCTGACCGGCTGTCGCAAGGGGCACGTGCCGGCGGCCCTGCGGACCGGTGGCGAGGCCGCGGCCGCCCGGGAGCTGGACCGGCTGGTCGCCCTGTTCGGCACCGACCACGTGGCGGTCGAACTGACCTGCCACGGCGATCCGTGCGACGACGAACGCAACGACACCCTCGCCGCGTTGGCGCGTGCCCGACGACTGCCCACGGTGGCCACCGGCAACGTCCACTACCACACCCCGTCCCGCTGGCGGCTGGCCACCGCGCTGGCCGCCGTCCGCGCCCGGCGCAGCCTCGACGAACTGGACGGCTGGCTGCCCGCGGCCGGCACCGCCCACCTGCGCAGCGGTGCGGAGATGGCGGCCCGGTTCGCCGCCTGGCCGGGCGCGGTGGCCCGGGCCGCCGCACTCGGCCGCGAACTCGCGTTCGACCTCAAACTGGTGGCGCCGTCGCTGCCGGCCTACCCGGTGCCGCCCGGTCACACCGAGATGAGCTGGCTTAAGGAGCTCACCGCGCGCGGGGCCCGGGAGCGGTACCGGGACCGGCCGGAGGCGTGGCGTCGGCTTGCGCACGAGCTGGCGGTCATCGAACGGCTCGGCTACCCCGGCTACTTCCTGGTGGTCTACGACATCGTGCGGTTCTGCCGGGACAACGGCATCTACTGCCAGGGCCGGGGATCGGCGGCCAACTCCGCGGTCTGCTACGCGCTGGGCATCACCAACGTGGACGCGGTCGCCCACCAGTTGCTGTTCGAACGCTTCCTCGCCCCGGAGCGCGACGGCCCACCCGACATCGACGTCGACATCGAGTCCGACCGGCGGGAGGAGGTCATCCAGTACGTCTACCGCCGCTACGGCCGGCACCACACCGCCCAGGTCGCCAACGTCATCTCCTACCGTCCCCGCTCGGCGGTGCGGGACGTCGCCCGGGCGTTCGGCTACTCCCCGGGGCAGCAGGACGCCTGGAGCAAACAGATCGACCGCTGGTACGCCTCCCCGGGACAGATCGCGGCCGACGTCGAGGGCCTGCCGGAGGAGGTGGCCGCCTACGCCGACCTGCTGCAGACCTTCCCGCGGCACCTGGGCATCCACTCCGGCGGCATGGTGATCTGCGACCGGCCGGTCACCGAGGTCTGCCCGGTGGAGCACGCCCGGATGCCCGGCCGCACCGTGCTGCAGTGGGACAAGGACGACTGCGCGGCGGTCGGCCTGGTCAAGTTCGACCTGCTGGGGCTGGGCATGCTCTCGGCCCTGCACTACGCGTTCGACCTGGTCGCCCGGCACGAGGGCAAACGGTGGGAGCTGCACACGATCCCGGCGGAGGACCCGGAGGTCTACGCCATGCTGCGCCGCGCCGACTCGGTCGGGGTGTTCCAGGTGGAGAGTCGCGCCCAGATGGCCACCCTGCCCCGGCTGAAACCCCGGACCTTCTACGACCTGGTGGTGGAGGTGGCGCTGATCAGGCCCGGGCCGATCCAGGGCGGCTCGGTCCACCCGTACATCCGCCGCCGCAACGGGCTGGAGGAGCCGACGGTCCCGCACCCGCTGATGGAGAACGCCCTGCGCCGCACCCTGGGCGTACCGCTGTTCCAGGAACAGCTGATGCAGCTGGCGATCGACGTGGCCGGGTTCACCCCCGCCGAGGCCGACCAGTTGCGCCGGGCGATGGGCGCCAAACGGTCGGTGGAACGGATGGCGCGGCTGCGGGACCGGTTGTACGCGGGCATGGCCGCCAACGGGATCACCGGGGAACTGGCCGACGACATCTACCGCAAGCTCGCCGCGTTCGCCAACTACGGCTTCCCGGAGAGCCACGCGATCAGCTTCGCCTATCTGGTCTACGCCAGCGCCTGGCTCAAGCGCTACCACCCGGCGGCGTTCTGCGCGGCGCTGCTCAACGCCCAGCCGATGGGCTTCTACTCCCCGCAGTCGTTGGTGGACGACGCTCGCCGGCACGGGGTGACGGTGCGCCGGCCGGACGTCAACGCCAGCCGGGA
>CAZSNW010000025.1:0-17840 GCA_964608245.1 uncultured Micromonosporaceae bacterium | reverse complement strand
CGGGGCGGTGCTCAAGCACTCCCGGGACTGGAACCTCACCCGGGAGGTGGTGCTCGGCTCGAAGCTCGACCCGCGCACCCCCGCGTACGACCTGCAGCAGGCCTGTGGCACCGGGCTGGAGGCGGCCATCCTGGTCGCCAACAAGATCGCCCTCGGGCAGATCGACGTCGGCGTCGCCGGCGGGGTCGACAGCGCCTCGGACGCGCCGCTCGCCGTCAACGAGCAGCTGCGCCGCACCCTGCTGCGGATGCGGTCGGCGCGCACCGTGCGGGAGCGGCTCGCGGCGGCGCGCGGGCTGCGGCCCAGCCAGCCGTTCAAGCCCGAGGTGCCGCGCAACGCCGAGCCGCGCACCGGGCTGTCGATGGGCGAGCACGCGGCGCGTACCGCCCTGGAGTGGGGCATCACCCGGCGGGCACAGGACGAGCTGGCGCTGGCCTCCCACCAGCGGCTGGCCGCGGCGTACGAGCGTGGGTTCTTTGACGACCTGATGACCCCGTACCTGGGGCTGACCCGGGACGCCAACCTGCGGCCGGACACCTCGCTGGAGAAGCTCGCCAAGCTCAAGCCGGTGTTCGGTCTGGACCTGCCGGGCGAGGCGACCATGACCGCCGGCAACTCCTCGCCGCTCACCGACGGCGCGGCGGTCACCCTGCTCGCCTCCGAGGAGTGGGCCGAGCAGCACGGGCTGCCGGTGCTGGCGTGGTTCAGGGACGCCGAGGTCGCCGCGGTCGACTTCGTCAGCGGTGAGGACGGGCTGCTGATGGCCCCGGCGTACGCGGTGCCGCGGCTGCTGGACCGGCACGGGCTCACCCTGCAGGACTTCGACTTCTACGAGATCCACGAGGCGTTCGCGTCGCAGGTGCTCGCCACCCTCGCGGCCTGGGAGTCGGAGGAGTTCTGCGCCGAGCGGCTCGGGCGGGACAAGCCGCTGGGTCCGATCGACCGGGACAAGCTCAACGTCACCGGTTCGTCGCTGGCGGTCGGGCACCCGTTCGCCGCCACCGGGGCGCGGATCGTCGCCACGCTGGCGAAGCTGCTGGCGGAGAAGGGCTCCGGCCGCGGGCTGATCTCCATCTGCGCCGCCGGCGGTCAGGGCGTGGTCGCCATCCTCGAACGGTGACGTCGGTCGATCTCCGGGGACGCGTGCGGCACGGGTGCGCCGGCTCGGCGGTGATTGCACCGGTGTCGGAAGACTGACACGAAAATCCCTCGCAGGTTGGCGTCGTCCCACTATGGTGGCCGTGAACGGGACGGGAGTCCGGCGCTGGCGCGGCGCCGGCGGTCACCGACGGCTACCGGCGGTCACCGGCGACGCGGCCACCGCGCCGGCGGTGACCTGGGCGGGTGGAACCATGCGCCGAGTCGTGGTCGCAGCCGCGGTGTTGACTCTGGGCCTGGCCGGGTGCGCGCCCAATGGTAAGACGACGTTCGTCGATCCGGTGGCGAGCCCCACGCCGACCGCGCCGCCGCCGGAGCCCATCGAGCTCGCGATCACTCCGGAGCCGGGCACCGACGAGGCGCTGCTGAGCACCGAGATCGGACTGTCGGTCTCGGGCGGTGAGGTGACGAGCGTCCGGCTCGTCTCGGACGACGGCGACCGGGTGCGGGGCACCATGCGCGAGGACGGCAGCTCCTGGGTGCCGGACAGGCCGCTGAAACCGTCCACCCGCTACAAGGCCACGGTGACCGCCACCGCGCCGGACGGCCGGACGGTCACCGAGCAGACCACCTTCACCACCATGGCCGCCCCGCGGCAGCGTACGGGCACCGGGCTGTACATGTTCGACGGTGCGGTCTACGGGGTGGCGATGCCGGTGGTGGTCGAGTTCGTCCGACCGGTGCCGGAGGAGTACCGCGCCGGTGTGCAGCGGCGCCTGTTCGTCACGACCGACCCGCCCCAGCCGGGGGTGTGGCACTGGGTGCCCGACGGCCGGCAGGTCTACTACCGGGCGAAGGAGTACTGGAAGCCGGGCACGGTGATCACCGTCCGCGCGGCGCTGGACGGCCACCCCACCGACGACGGGTGGTACGGCGACACGGACCGGAGCGCCACCGCCAGCATCGGTGACGCCACGCTGATCGAAGTGGACAACGCCACCAAGCAGATGACCGTGACCGTCAACGGCGAGGTGGTACGCCGGATGCCGGTGAGCCTCGGCAAGCCGAGCACCCCGTCGTCGTCCGGCCACATGGTGATCATGTCGAAGGAGCGGCAGACGGTCTTCGACACCTACGCCGAGCTGGGGCCGGAGGAGGGCTACCGGGTCGACATCGAGTACGCGATGCGGCTCACCTGGGGTGGCGAGTTCATCCACGCGGCCCCGTGGTCCGTGGCCGACCAGGGCGTACGCAACGTCTCCCACGGCTGCGTCAACCTGTCGACCGAGAACGCCGCGTGGCTGTTCGACATCGCCAAGATCGGCGACCCGGTGATCGTGAAGGGCACCGAGGTGAAGCTCGCACACGGCAACGGCTGGACGGCGTGGAACCTGAGCTGGAAGGAGTACGTCAAGGGCAGCGCGTTACCGGTGCCGCGGGAGCTGACCGGCTGACCGCGCCCGGTCGGGTCGACGGAGCGGACGGCGGGACGAGGCCGCGGCCCCGCAGGGGCCGCGGCCGTCCTGTTCACCGGGGCGAGCCGGTCACTGGACGATGGTGATCTTGGTCAGGGGTTGGCAGGAGTACACGCCGCAGGTCCAGTAGTCGCCGGTCGTGCAGGTGTCGGTGTAGCCGATGGCGCACGTGTTGGTGAAGCCGCCGCAACCGGTGAGCTGCTCCTCGGCCGGGAGCATCTCCAGCGCCTCGAGGTCGAGCTCGAACTCCATGACGACCTACCTCCTTCCTCCACTCGTTCCGCTGGGTGTGACGAGCCGGGCACGGGTGCTCCCTGCCCGGACGACGTGGGGCCCGGACGTGCCGGACCCGGCGGCCGCCGCGGCGCCGCCCGCCCCGGTCAGGACGGCGCAGACCTCGGCGACGAGCGACGGGTCCGACCGCAGCACCTGATGGTCGGCGCCGCGTACCTCGCGGTAGGTGACGTCCACGCCGGGAACGCTCTCCAGCGCCCCCGCCAGGGCCCTTGAATGGGACACCGGGATGACCGCGTCGTCGGACCCGTGCACGAGCAGGACGCGGCCGCGCATCCGGTGCACCACCTGCAGCAGGTCCCGCGGCCCGTAGCCGTCGTCGGGTTCGGCCGCGCCGTGCAGCCGGTCGATCAGCGCCCGTACGCGCGGCCCGGCGTCGGCACGCAGCCGGGCACCCGAGAGGAACGGGGCGACCGCCACGCAGGCCGACCAGGCGCCGGGACGGTGGGCCAGTGCCCGCAACGCCAGGTACGCGCCGTAGCTCACCCCGTACAGGGCGGGGGGCGGGCGGTGGTCGCCGCGCACGAGGCGGAGGTGGTCGGCGACGGCGAGCACGTCGGCCAGGTCCGGCCCGCCCCAGGCGCCGTCGATGGCGTACTCGAAGTCCCTGCCGTAACCGCTGCTGCCGCGCGGGTTGACCGCCACCACCGTCAGGCCGGCGGTCGCCAGCCGACGCAGCACGTCGTCGTAGCCGAGGTCCCAGTGGTCGGCGGGGCCGCCGTGGAGCGCGACCACCACCCGGTCGCTGGTGGCCCAGTCGGCGCCGTACACCACCGCCTCGACCGGACCGGCCGCGCCGGGCAGCGTGGCGACGTCGACCGGTGGGCACGGCAGCCGCGATCCGGTGGCGGGCCGCAGCCCCTGAGCGCCCGGGGGCCGCCACCACCAGGTGGTCGGGCGGTCCGGCGTGCTGTGCGGCAGCCAGAGTCCCCGGTCCCCCCAGCCGGCCGTCGGTGCGGTGCGGCCGGCCGGCAGGTCCAGCCACCGGGCGTCGCCTCCGCCCACCGGGTACGCCACGAGGGCCGACCGGGCGCCCCGGGTGACCCGCAGCACCACTTCGCTGAGGTCGGGTGAGAGCGCCAGCGGGAGGGAGGGGCCGTCGATGCCGCCGGACGCGGATACCGCGAACACGGTCCCCGGGCCGTCCGGGTCGTCGGGGTCGAGCAGGGCGAGCCGGTGCCCGTGCGGTGTCCTCACGCCGTACAGCACCCGGCCGGCGGCGGTGGCCAGGGGTGTCGCCGGCCCGGCCGACGGCGTCGCCGCCGGGCGTACCGTGCCGCGGGCCGGGTCGAGCAGCAGCGGCCCCGGGCCGGCGCCCGGTCGGGCGACGAGGAGCACCCGGTGGCCGAGCGGAAGGGCGTGGACGAGCGGCGCCGGGACGTCGGCGACCACGTCGACCGCGGGCCGGGCCGGGTCGACCGCGAGCACGCGGGTGGCGCCGGTGGGGGTGGCGGTGATCGCGAGCGCCGACCCGTCCGGCAGGGTGCCGACGAGTCCGACGGGACGCGTACCCCCGTCCGGCAGGGCGTCGGCGACGTCGAGGCAGGCGACCGGCCCGGTGTCGTCGAGCACGGTCAGCACGCGCCGGCCGTCCCGCCGCGACACGCAGAGCAGCCTGCCGGCGCGGACGGGCACGACCGTCTCCGCCGTACCGGGAGCCGGCTGCCGCACGGTCAGCCGCGGGCCGACCTCCGTGAGCGTCCACCGCTCCAGGAGGAGCCGTCCGTGGCGGTCGACGGCGAGGCAGGCGGCGTGGCGGCTGTCGGGGGTGAAGCGGAACGCTGCCCGGTCCGTCACCGCGCCGCCGTCACCCGCCCGGCCGTCCACGGAGAGCTCGCCCCGGCTGCGCATAGCTGTCCATTCCTCGATGCTATCGGTCTTGAATGGACGGTGACTGGACGGCGGTCGGGTCGGACGACCGCCGGGTTTGACCGCCGTGGCGGCGGGGAACCGGAGGGTGCGGCTGTGGTTCAACCAGCGAATACGACCTGCGAGGAGGCATCGTGCCGGTACGCGAGAAGCTGCCGGAGACCATCCGACGGTCTCCCAAGAGGGCGCAGGACACCTGGATCAAGGCGCACGACTCGGCGGTGCAGACGTATGGGGAGGGCCGGCGGGCCAACCAGACCGCGTTCGCCGCGCTCCGGCACTCCTTCGAGAAGGTCGGTGACCACTGGGAGCCGAAGAGCCGCCGGGGACCGAGCGACCGGGCCGCGGCGATGCCGCGTACGCAGCGCCGGCCGCGGAGCAGGGGAGGCGTGGACGCCAACGCCTCGCTCGCGCACCTGAAGGAGCTCGCGCGCCGGCTGGAGATCCCCGGCCGGTCGCGGATGAACAAGAACGAGCTGGTGGACGCGATCCAGAAGGCGAACGCGCGCGAGACCCGTCGCTCACGGGCGCGGGCACGACGGCGGGGCTGACGTGCCGGCCGCCCGGGCCCGGGGAATTTAGAGGGTGAATGGCGTTGTAATGTGGGGCCGTGGACATGCCACGCCCCACGGTGGTGGTCGACGGACGCCTGACGACCCGCCACCACCGCGCCCTCAGCTCGCCGACCCGGGCGGCCATCCTCGACCTGGTGCGGAGTGCGGCCGGCGGCCTCACCGCCGCTGAGGTGGCCGGCCGCACCGGCCTGCACGTCTCCACCGTCCGCGACCATCTCGACCGGCTGACCGAGGCCGGGCTGCTCGTCCGTGCCCGGGCCAGCGGCGGCGGACCGGGCCGCCCGGCCTGGCGCTACCTGGCCAGCCGGCCGGCACCCGGGCCGGGCGGGCTCTACCGGACCCTGGCCGCGGCGCTGCTCGACCAGCTCACCGACGGCGCCGAACCGCGGACCGCCGCGGTCCGGGCCGGGCAGGTGTGGGGCCGGAAGCTCGCCGCGGCGACCGCCGACGACGCGGGGCCCGCGGACGCGGTGGTGGAGGTGCTCGACGGCCTGGGGTTCGCCCCCCGCCGGGTGGACGGGTCGGACGACGATGGCCCGGTGGAGATCCACCTGACCAGCTGTCCGTTCCTGGAACTCGTCACCACCCATCCGGACGGGATGTGCGGGCTGCACCTGGGGATCGTGCGCGGGGTGCTGGCCGCCGACGGAGTCGGCGGTGACGAGGCGGTGCTGGAGCCGTTCGCCGCACCCGGTGCCTGCCTGGTGCGGCTACCGGCCGCCGCCCGCCTAAGCGGGGGCCGGCCGTGAGCCGCCGGGCGCGCCGGTCCGGCGCCAAGACCGCGGCGCCCGAGCCGCGGACCGGTACGGAGCCGACCACGACCACGGACGGCCCGCCCCCGGAACCGGCCGCGACCGGGGACGGGCCGACCACCCCGGCCACCGGCGGGCAGCCGGGCAGGGCCGACGGGTCACCGACCCCCGAGGGTGGACCGCCGGAGAAACCGGGCACCGGGCGCGCCGCCTGGCACCGCCGGGCCGCGCTGCTACCCCTGGCGTACCTGGCGGCGCTGGTCGTGGTCGGGATCGCGCACCCCTTCCTGCCCTCCTGGCGGTGGCTCGCCGTCCACCTGCTCCTGCTGGGTGCGGCCAGCAACGCCATCCTCGTGTGGAGCGCCCACTTCACCGCCGCCGTGCTGCGGGTGCCGCCACCGCCGCACCGGCGCGGCGAGGTGCTGCGGCTGGCCGTCCTCAACGTCGGCACGGTGGCGGTGCTGGTCGGCGCGACCGTGCCGACGCTCGGACCGGTGCCCGGCCCGTGGCTGGGGGTGGCCGGCGCGGCCGCGGTGGCCGGGGCGGTCGGCGCCCACCTGTGGTGGCTGGTCGCCCAGGTGCGGGCCGCGCTGCCGGCGCCGTACGCGGTGACCGTCCACTACTACCTGGCCGCGGCCGGTGCGCTGCTCGTCGGCGTCCCGGTCGGCGCCTGGATGCTCGTCGACTCCGCGGCGCGCCCCCGGCTGCTGCTGCTCCACGTCCACGTCAACCTGCTCGGCTGGATCGCGCTCACGGTGCTCGGCACCCTGCTCACCCTGTGGCCGACGGTGCTGCGCACCCGGATGGCGCCGGACGCGGTCACCGCCGCGAACCGGGCGCTGCCGGTCGCGGTGGCCGGACTCGCCCTGCTCGGCGCCGCGGTCCTCGGCTGGTGGCCGGCGCTGGCGGTCGGCGGGCTGGCGCTGTTCGTCGTCGCGGTGGCGCTGGTCGCCGTGCCCGCGGTGCGGGCCGCCCGCGGCCGGCCGCCGGCGTCGTTCGCCGCCTGGTCGATCGCGGCCGCCGCGGCTTGGCTGCTGGTCGCCCTGGCGGTGGACGCGGTGGTGCTCGCCACCGCCGGTGACCCGGGCACCGCGGTCGACCGGTCTGGCCTGATGCTCGTACCGCTGCTGGTCGGCTTCGTGGGCCAGGTCCTGGTCGGCTCCCTGGCGTACCTGCTGCCGACGGTCCTCGGCGGTGGCCCCGCCCGGGTACGCCACCACACCGCGATCATGGACCGGCACTGGCCCCAGCGGGTGACCATGGCCAACGCCGCGCTCGCGGTGTTCACGCTGCCCGTGCCCCCGTACGTGCGGATCACCACCTCGCTGCTGGTGCTGGCGGCGCTGGTGCAGTTCCTCGTCACCGCCGTCCACCTCCTCGTCTCCGCCCGGAGGACGTCATGACCGAGCCGACGACCCGGCCGTCGGCCGACCCGGAAGTCGCGCCCCCGACCCGGCGGACCAGGTCCCGCCCGCCGTCGCCGGCCCGCGGGGTGGCGGTCGGCCTGGCGCTGGTGCTGGCGGCGGTGGTCGCCGGGGTGGTGGCCGACGCCCTGGACCGGCCCGCAACCGGCCCGGAGCCGGTCGCCGGCGTGGAGCCCACCGGGCGTACCACCACCGTCCGGGTGGTCGCCGAGGGCATGCGGTTTAGGCCGGACCGGATCGTGGTCCCCCGCGGCGACCGGCTCGTGATCGAGCTGACCAACGCCGACCGTCGCCGGCACGACCTCGTGCTGGAGACCGGACCGGCCACCGGACCGGTGGACCCCGGCGCCACCGTCACGCTCGACGCCGGGGTGATCGGCGGCGCGGTGGAGGGCTGGTGCTCACTGCCCGGCCACCGGGCGGCCGGGATGACGCTCACCATCACGGTCGGGGACCCGGCCGGCGGCGACCACGACGGTCACGGCGCCGGCGACCCGCCGGCGGGGGAGGACGAGCGACCGCGGATCGACCCGCTCGCCGACCCGGGGCCGGGATTCACCGCCCGGGACGCCACCGCACCGGCCACCCCCACCGGCCGGGTCCACCAGGTGGAGCTGCGGGTGCAGGAGCTGGAACAGGAGATCGCCCCGGGCGTACGCCAGACGGTGTGGACCTTCGGCGGCAGCGTGCCCGGTCCGGTGCTGCGCGGCAAGGTCGGCGACACGTTCGAGATCACGCTGGTCAACGACGGCAGCCTGGACCACGGGGTCGACTTCCACGCGAGCGCCCTGGCGCCGGACGGTCCGATGCGCCCGGTGGGGCCCGGGGAGCAGCTGGTCTACCGGTTCACCGCCACCAGGGCCGGGGTGTGGATGTACCACTGCTCCACCGCGCCGATGCTGCACCACATCGGCAACGGGATGTACGGCGTGGTGATCATCGACCCGCCGGACCTCCCGCCGGCCGACCGCGAGTTCGTGCTGGTGCAGTCGGAGTTCTACCTCGGCCCGCCGGGCGAGCCCGGCGACCTCGCCAGGATGCTGACCGGCGTCCCGGACGCGGTGGTGTTCAACGGATACGCCGCGCAGTACCACCACCGGCCGCTCGTCGTGCGGCCGGGTGAGCGGGTGCGGTTCTACGTGCTCAACGCCGGCCCCAACCGCACCAGCGCCTTCCACGTGGTGGGTACGCAGTTCGACACGGTCTTCCGGGAGGGCCGCTACGAGCTGCGGCCGGAGGACCCGGGCGGTGCGCAGGTGCTCGACCTGGTGCCGGCCGCCGGCGGGTTCGTGGAGACCGTCTTCCCGGAGCCGGGGCACTACCCGTTCGTCAGCCACGTGATGGCCGACGCCGAGCGGGGCGCCCACGGCGTGGTCGTCGTGGAGGGGAAATGAGCACGCCGCAGCGCACCGTCCCGCCGGCCACCACCCCGCGGCCCGGTCGGTCCACCAAAGCCGCCCGCCCGGGCGCCGGGAGGCGGGGTCGTGGGGCGGTGGTACGCCGGTTCGTCCCGCCGCAGCACGGCGCCTGGGCGATGCTCCTGCTGCCGCTGCTGGTCGGGATGTGGGCGGTCGGTGCCCACCCGTTGCACGCCGCGCTCGGAGTCGCGTGGCTGTCCGGGTACGCGCTGTCGTACTACCTGCTGCAGGCGGTCAAGAGCCGCCGGCCGTCGCGCTACCGCGCCCAGATCGCGCTGTACGCGGCGGTCACCGTCCCGCCGGCGGCGGTGGTGCTCCTCGCCCGGCCGGCGGTGCTGTGGTACGCGCCGGCGTTCGCCCTGCTGCTCGCGGTCAACGCCGGTTACGCGTACCGGCGGCGGGAGCGCGCCCTCGTCAACGACCTGGCGTCGGTCGCGCAGAGCTGCCTGATGGTGCCGCTGGCCGCCTCGGTGGCAGGGGTGCCGGCCACCGAGGTGGTGGCGCCGCTGGCGGCGGTGGCGCTCTACCTGGTCGGCACGGTGCTCTACGTCAAGACGATGATCCGGGAGCGGGACAACCCGGCGTACCTGGTCGCCTCCCGCGCGTACCACGTGGCGGCGGTGCCGGCGGCGGCGTGGCTGTCCCCGGTGCTCGGCCTGGCGTTCGGGCTGCTGCTCGCCCGGGCCTGGCTGCTGCCCGGCCGGGGCCTTGCCCCCAAGGTGGTCGGGCTGGTGGAGATGGCGCTGTCGGTGGTGATCTTCGTCACAACCGGCCTGACCGTGGCGACCTGACATGCGACTGAGCTGCGGTGACGCGGTCCAGGCGGGACGGGCCGGGGGGGGGAACCCGCCGGCGGCGGCCGACGACTACCGGAACATGCGAGCAGTATTCGGTGACCGTGCCCGCGGCGTGGGCCGGCGGGCGGTGCGGGTTGCGGCCCTGGCGGCCGCGGTGGCGCTGGCGGTGACCGGGTGCGGCGGCGACGGGAACGGCGACGCCGGCCCCGACTCCGCGCCGACCACCCCACCGGCCACCACGACACCGCCGACCACGCCGACCACCCCGACGCCGTCGCCGACCGGACCGGACGTCCAGCTGATCCGGATCAGCATCCGCGACGGCAAGGTGGACCCGCCGCCGGACGTGGTGCAGGTCGAGCGCGGCGCCACGGTGCGGCTGGAGGTGACCTCCGACCGGGCCGACGAGCTGCACCTGCACGGGTACGACCTCTCCGCCGAGCTCGAGCCGGGCGTGCCGAGCGTGATCGAGTTCGTCGCCGACCGCACCGGCCGGTTCGAGCTCGAGACCCACGGCAGCCATCTCGTCCTCGTCTTCCTGGACGTGCGGTGACCGCGTACCTCGCTCACGGCATCGGCGGACGGCAGGACCTTCCGATCCCGTTCACCGACGCGCTCGCCGGTGCGGTGGTGGCGCTTGTCGCCACGTTCGCGATCCTCAGCTTCGCGTGGCGGCAGTCCCGGTTCCGGGGCGCCGAGGCGGGTCGGCCGCTGCCCGGCTGGCTCGCCGCGGTCCTCGACAGCCCGGTCCTGCGGTGGGCGCTGCGGGCGGTCGGCCTGCTGCTCGCCGTGATCGTCATCGTGGCGGTGGTCGCCGGGCCGGAACCGGCCGACAACCCGGCCCCCGGGATGCTGTACGTGGTCATGTGGGTCTGCGTACCGCTGCTGTCGCTGGTCGTCGGCCCGGTGTGGAAGGTGGTCAGCCCGGTGCGCACCCTCTACCTCGGCCTGGCCAGGCTGGGCGGCCGCCACCCGGACGAGGGGATGGTGGAGTACCCGCGATGGCTCGGCTACTGGCCGGCCGCGGTGCTGCTGCTCGCCTTCACGTGGCTGGAGCTGGTGGCGCCCGCCCGTGCCACGTTGCCGGTGGTCGGGGCGGCGTTCTCGTTCTACGCGCTGGTCACCCTGGTGGGGGCGATCGTGTTCGGCTCCCGGTGGCTGGACCGGGCCGACCCGTTCGAGGTCTACTCCAGCCTGGCCGCCCGGCTCGCCCCGATCGGCCGGCGTGCGGACGGCGTACTGGTCGTGCGCAGCCCCTTCAACGGCCTGGACTCGCTGCCGGCGACCCCGGGCCTGGCCGCCGTGGTGCTGGTGCTGCTCGGCTCCACCGCGTACGACAGCCTCAGCGGCGCCCCGCAGTGGATCCGGTTCGTGCAGGAGCAGACCGCCCCCGCCTGGGTGTTCGGCACGCTCGCCCTGCTCGCCTCGGTGGTGATCCTGTCCGTCGCGTACGTGTTCGCGGTACGCGCCGGCGGGTGGATCGGGGAGCGCGGCCTGGACCGGCTGCCGGCCCGGTTCGCACACTCGCTGCTGCCGATCGCGCTCGGGTACGTGGTGGCCCACTACTTCTCGCTCGCCGTGGAGCAGGGCCAGCGGACGCTGATCCTGGCGGCCGACCCGCTGGGCACCGGGAACCTGCTCGGGCTGTCGGTCACCGACGTCAACACCGCCATCCTGGTGCCGTCGGTGATCGCGACGCTGCAGGTGACCGCGGTGGTGGTCGGGCACATCGTGGGTGGGATCGCCGCCCACGACCGGGCCGTGCGGCTGTTCCCGCCGGCGGTCGCCCGGTGGGGGCAGGTGCCGCTGCTGGTGCTCATGGTGGGCTACACCTACCTGGGCCTGACCCTGCTGTTCGCCGCCTGAGCCGCGGTTCACCGTCTGAGCCGGTGTTCGCCGCCTGAGCCGCGGGCGCGTGTCCGCCGCCGGCCGTCCGGGTATCCCTCCGTGCCCGAGACACGGAGGTGGGCCATGGCAAGCGGCAACTTTCAGCACGCCCTGCACACCGCCAACGTCTGGGTGGCGGACGTCGCCCGGGCGTACGGCACCGACGACCACCGGCTGGCCCAGCGGGTGCTGCGGGCGTGGCTGCACACCCTGCGGGACCGGCTGACCGTGGAGGCCGCCGCGAAGTTCAGCGCCCAACTGCCGGAGCTGCTGCGGGGCGTCTACTACGACGGCTGGGAGCCGCACAAGGTGCCGATCAAGTACGGCCCCGACGGGTACGTGCAGCGGTTCGCCTACGAGGCCCGGATCCCGCTCGACGAGGTGCGCCGGGCCGCGGCGGCGGTGTGCACCGCGCTGGCCGGGCACGTGTCGCCGGGCCAGCTGGAGGACGCGCTGGTGCAGTTGCCGCACCAGGTACGCGCGGTGGTGACCGGCGCCGCGCCCGCACCGGTGGCCGCCTCGATGACCGCGGCCGGTCGCGGCCGGGCCGGGCGCTCCGAGCGGGACCGGCTCGACGCGCTGGAGGAGCGGCTCGGCACCGTGGTGGAGGCGCTACGGGTGCTGGCCGAAGGGCTGGAGGAGAGCCCGATGCGCGGGCCCGGCAACGGCCACGGCTCCCGGGCGGCGAGGCTCGCCAGCGAGATCCTGATGACGATGCCGGGCGGGCAGACCCGCACCGAGGTCGCGCCCATGGGCATCTGAGCCTTCGCCGACGGGTGTCCTGGCCCGGGCCGACGGGTGTCCGGGCCCGGCGAGGGACGTCCGGGGACGGGCTCCACCCCGGGACGGGTGCCCGTGGCGAAACGCCGTGTGTGGCGATTTGCCCCAGTTAGTGTGTCATCATCCGATAATCACCACTGGCACACGTACACCACTGGCACGGCGAGGAGCTCGATGGGGCACACGTACCGGGTCACCGAGATCGTCGGGAGCTCACCCGAGTCGATCGACAAGGCCATCCGCAACGCCATCGCCCGGGCGAACCAGACCCTGCGGCACCTGGACTGGTTCGAGGTCACCGAGATCAGGGGCCACCTGGCCGACGGCGGCGTCGGCCATTACCAGGTCTGTCTCAAGGTCGGGTTCCGACTCGAAGAGCCGTGACCGACCACGGCGACAGTTTCATCCGTGAATCCACCCCACTTCCGGACCGGTGGGGGTCGTTGCTGCGTGCACCCATCGGGCAGACTGCCCTCATGAGTCTCACCCTGCGCACCGCCGCGATCAGCGATCAAGGCCGGGTACGGGAGAACAACGAAGACGCCGTCTACGCCGGTCGGAAGCTGGTGGCGGTGGCCGACGGGGTGGGCGGGGGCCCCGCCGGTGAGGTCGCCAGCGCCATCGTCATCCATGCGCTGGCCGAACTGGACACCGGAGAGTCCACGGCGACCCTCGCGGAGGCGGTGCAGACCGCCAACTCGCGACTGCGGGAGGCCATCGAGAAGGAGCCGGAACTCGCCGGCATGGGGACCACCCTCACCGCCCTGTACGCCGACGGGGACGAGCTACAGCTGGCCCACATCGGAGACTCGCGCGCCTACCGGTGGCGCGACGGTGAACTCACCCAGCTCAGCCGGGACGACACGTTCGTGCAGGGCCTGGTCGACCAGGGGGTGATCTCCAGCGAGGAGGCGCGGGGCCACCCCCACCGCTCGTTGGTCACCCAGGCCATGCACGGGGCGGTCATCTCCCCCGCGTACCAGACGATCGAGGTCCGACCGGGCGACCGGTACCTGCTGTGCAGCGACGGCCTGAGCGACTACGTGGACGAGGAGGACATCAGCGAGGCGCTCCGCCGGCACGAGGACCTGGAGGAGTGCGTCCGGGCGCTGGTGGACCTCGCCCTGGCCGCCGGCGCCCCCGACAACGTCACCGTGGCCCTGGTGGAGCCGGTCCGCGCCGACGACGGCTCGAACTGACCGCCACGGCCCTCCGACGGGCCCGCCCGGCCCGTCGGGCGAGCGTGTATCGGATCACTGTCGGTCGACAAGCCGCCGCTCGGCGGCCGATGATGAGCCGGTGCCGCGCGCTTGCGAACCCGCCGCGGACGCGCCACCGTCCACGGGCGTTCCGCCGGCCCCGCCAACCACCGGCGGTGCCCCGCACACCGGATACGCGGTACCACCCCATGCGTCCACGGCCGGTGCCGTTCCGCCCGGCGGACGGTCCGCCCGCACCGGCGCGGTGCTGCTGGTCGCCGGCGTGGTGCTGGTGGGAGCGAACCTACGCGTCGCGGTCACCGCGCTGGGCGCCCTGCTCGCCGAGGTGAGCGACGGACTGGGGATGTCCGCCACGGTCGCCGGCGTGGTCACCATGATGCCGACGCTGAGCTTCGCCGTGTTCGGGCTGACCGCGCCGTGGCTGGCCCGCCGGATCGCGCCGGCCCGGATCATGGCGGTGGCGATGGTGCTGCTCGCCGCCGGCCAGGCGCTACGCGCCGCCACCGACTCCGTACCGGTCTTCGTGTTCTGCAGCGCGGCCGCGCTGTCCGGCATCGCGGTGGCCAACGTGCTCCTGCCCGCCCTGGTCAAGGAGTACTTCCCGGACCGGGTGGGACTGATGACCGGGGTCTACTCCATGACGCTGGTGGTGAGCACCGCCGGCGGGGCGGCGGCCGCGGTGCCGGTCGCCCAGCTCGCCGGCTCCTGGCGGGTGGGGCTGGGCGCGTGGGCGGTACTCGCGGCGCTGGCCGTGCTGCCCTGGCTGCCGACCCTGCGTCGGCCCCGGGCGTCCACCGCCGGCGCCGGCCGCCCGACCGACGCCGTCGGGCGCGCCCCCGCCCGCCGGATCCGCGCCGCGCGTACCCGGCTGGGCTGGGCGACCGCGGTCTTCTTCGGCTCCCAGTCGCTGGTGGCGTACGCGATGATGGGGTGGCTGGCCCAGCTGTTCCGCGACCACGGCTTCCCGGCCACCCAGGCCGGCCTGCTGCTCGCCCTGGTCCACGGACTCGGCGTCCCGGGCGCGCTGGTCGTCCCCTCCCTGGCCGGACGCTGGCGGGACCTGCGGGGGTTGGTGGTGGTGCTCACCGGGCTGACCGGGTTCGGGCTGGTCGGGCTCATGGTGGCCCCGCGGACCGCCACCCTGCTGTGGGTGGTGGTGCTGGCGGTCGGGCAGGCGGTGTTCCCGTTGGTGCTGGCCATGATGGGGATGCGGACCCGGACCCCCGAGGGCACGGTGGCGCTGTCGGCGTTCTCGCAGAGCGTCGGGTACCTGCTGGCCGGGCTCGGACCGCTCGTGGTCGGCGTGTTGTACGACGTGACCGGGGGCGGCTGGACCGCGCCGCTGATCTTCCTCGTCGCCATGACGGCCGTGCAGACCGTCTCCGGCTGGCTGGTGGCGCGACCCCGCTACCTGGAGGACGAGCTGGCCGAGCGTGGGATGGCCGTTCCGGGATCGTCGGAGGGACGCCGTGCCGCCTGAGCCCGACCTGGTGACGCTGCCCGACGTGCAGGCCGCCGCCCGGCTCCTGGCCGGGCAGGTCGTGCGTACGCCGTTGCTGCCGGTGCCGGCGGTCGACGGCGACGACCGTGGCGGGCTGTGGCTCAAGCCGGAGAACCTCCAACCGACCGGCGCGTTCAAGGTGCGCGGGGCCTGCCACGCGGTCGCCCGGCTGCCGGCGGGCACCACCGCGGTGGTCACCCACTCCTCCGGCAACCACGGGCAGGCGCTCGCCTACGCCGCCCACACCGCCGGGCTGTCGTGCACGGTGGTGATGCCCGAGCAGGCCGCCCCGCACAAGATCGCCGCGGTACGCCGGTGGGGCGCGCGGGTCGCGCTGGTGCCACCGGACGACCGGCTCCCCCGGGCCCTCGCGATCGCCGCACAGCCGGGGACGGTGCTGGTGGACCCCCACGACGACCGGCACGTCATCGCCGGGCACGGCACGGTCGGGCTCGAGATCGTCGAGGACCGCCCGGACGTGGAGGTGGTCCTGGTGCCGGTCGGCGGCGGGGCGCTCGCCTCCGGGGTCGCCGCTGCGGTGACAGGCGCCAGGCCGGGCGTCCGGGTGGTCGGGGTGGAGCCGGAGCTCGCCGCCGACGCGAAGGAGTCGCTCGCCGCGGGTCGGCTGTGCCGGTGGCCGGCGGAGCGCACCTACCGCACCGTCGCCGACGGCCTGCGTACCCCCCTGTCCGAGGTCACGCTCGCCCACCTGTCCCGGTCGCTGGCGGGCATCGTCACCGTCACCGAGGAGGAGATCCTCGCCGCCACCGCCGCCCTGCCCGGGCTCGCCCGGCTGGTGGCCGAGCCCAGCGGCGCGGTCGCCCTGGCGGCGTGGCTGTACCGCCGGGACGAGCTGCCGCCCGGGCGTACCGTCGCGGTGGTCTCCGGCGGCAACGTCGACCCGGGGCTGCTGTCCCGGCTGCTGGCCGACCCGCCCCGGCCGCCCGGGTGACCGCCACCCCTGTGGTCCGCCGGCGCATCCTTGGCGCCGGCCGAGGTCACCTCCCGGCCGCTCCGGCCGACCGCTCGGTACCCTCGGGCGTCCGCAGCGGCTGCGGCCGCCCCTCCCACTTGGTCGACAGCGCGACCGTGGTACGCGTCCGCGCCACCCCGGGGATGCGGTTGAGGAGCACGATCAACCGCTCGAGGTCGGCCATGTCGCCGACGCGTACCTTGAGCAGGAACGACTCCTCGCCGGCCAGGAAGTAGCAGGACTCGATCTCCGGCAACCGCCGCAGCTCCTCCTCCATCTGCGCGATGTCGCTGCCCGGCTGCTGGGCGACCCCGATGAGCGCGGTGATGTCGAGCCCGAGCGCCTCCGGCGCCACGTCGGCGTGGTAGCCGCGGATGACCCCGGCGTTCTCCAGCTTGCCGACCCGCTCGTGCACCGCGGGGGCCGACAGGCCGACCTGGCGGGCCAACTCGGCGTAGGAGAGGCGGGCGTTGTCCCGGAGCAGCTCGAGGATTCGCCGGTCGATCGCGTCCACGGCGCCCAACCCTACTTGCCCCGGCGGCCGCTGCCGGGCCGGACTCACCAGGCGTGGCACGTGGTGGGACACGCCGCGCCCGGTGCCCGGTGCGTCCGGCGCCGTGCGCGCCGGTGCCGGGCCGGAGGACGACGAGGTGTCGGCGGCGGTTTGCGGGGGTAACAAGCGGGACGACCCGAGCGGGCGGAGGTGGGCCCGGCGGGCGGACGGTACCGAGCGGGGATGGCAGGTCTGAGATTTCCGAATCATTATTGATTTGTTGATCGGCGAAGGTTATACGTGTTCAACCCTTCCGGGTGAGAGCGACGCCGCGAGCCCGACGACCACACACGAGGAGGGGGACGTGGAGACTGGAGACCGTCTGCTGACGCCCGGCGAGGTCGCCGCGCTGTTCCGCGTCGACCCCAAGACCGTGACGCGCTGGGCGGCTGCCGGCCGCATCGGCAGCATCCGGACCCCGGGCGGCCACCGCCGCTTCCGCGAGTCGGAGGTGCGGGCGCTGCTGGAGGGCGAGGAACGGTTGCCGGAGGAGGACGAGGAGGAGCAGGGCGGCCCGGGGACCGCCGGCCGCTGACCCACCCCGCCGCGCCGACGCCCACCCCAGGCTGCGCGCCGGACCGGGATCCGCCTCCGGCAGACTGGCGGCATGGGCGGACCGAGCTTCCCCTACGAGGACCTGCCGGAGTTCCTTGCCGCACTGGAGGCCGCCGGCGAGCTGCACCGCGTCACCGTGCCGGTCGACCCGGACCTGGAGATCAGCGAGATCGTCACCCGGACCGTCCGCGCCCGCGGACCGGCGCTGCTGTTCGAACGCCCCACCCGGGGCACCATGCCGGTGGCGGTCAACCTCTTCGGCACCCACCGCCGGATGGCGATGGCGCTCGGCGTCGAGGACGTGGAGGAGATCGGCGAGCGCATCGGTGAGCTGGTCCGGCCTGAGCTTCCGGTCGGCTGGTCCGGCATCCGGGAGGGCCTCGGCAAGCTGCTGCAGCTCAAGTCGGTGCCGCCCAAGCGGGTGAAGACCGCCCCCTGCCAGGAGGTGGTCCTCACCGGCGACGAGGTCGACCTCAACCTGCTGCCCGGCCTGAAGACCTGGCCGGAGGACGGCGGGGTGTTCCACAACTTCGGGCTCACCCACACCGCCCACCCGGAGACCGGCCGTCGCAACGTCGGGCTCTACCGCCTCCAGCAGCACTCGCACAACACGCTGGGGATGCACTGGCAGATCCACAAGGACTCCACCGCCCACCACGCGGTGGCCGA
>CAZSNW010000024.1:11449-18248 GCA_964608245.1 uncultured Micromonosporaceae bacterium | reverse complement strand
TGCACGTCTCGGCCGGGCTCGGCACCCACCCGACCGCGCCGATCCGGTTCGCCTGCCGGCCGGAGGCGTCGCTGCTCACCCTGGTGCCGCGCCAGGCCGGCTGACCGGCCGCGGTCGCCGCGCCCACGGACCGGGATGCCGCGTAGTCGGCCCGTGCGCGGGTCCGCTACTATGTGCCGAGCACGGGGTGTGGCGCAGCTTGGTAGCGCGCTTCGTTCGGGACGAAGAGGCCGTGGGTTCAAATCCCGCCACCCCGACGGAGGAACGCCCTGGTCACAGGTCCTGTGGCCAGGGCGTTCGTCGTCGTGGCGTCCGGCTCGTACGTCACCGGTGCGCCACGACCGCTTGCGGGTCGTGGCGCCCGCAGGTACCTCCGCCCACCGTCCGCCACGCCGGGTTGCGGGCGTGGCAGACACTGGCGGCAAGACTGTCCGCGTCGTCACGTGTTGATCACCCCGGGCACCGAGGACGTGTGACGTCGAGTACGACCACTGTCGGCGCCGGAGCCCACCGGTTGGCTGCCACCGACCGGCCAGACGGGGACCGACGGTCGGTGACGAGGTGTTCCCCGAGGGGCCTGACGTGACCACGAAGATTGTCGACGAGATCGGCGAGCTGGTCCGGCTCGCCAACGCCGCCCGTGACCTGGCTACCGCCGCCATCCAGCGGCTGGTGACCCGACGTGCCATGACCGACCCTCAGCACCGTGCCGAGGTGCAGCGGCTGCTGGACCACGTCGACCCGATCGCGGTCCCCCACCCGCAGCTGCGGATCGTCGAACGGCACAAGCTGTCGGTGCACCGGGCCATCAGCTTCCACGCGATCATGCTCCAGCGGTCCGAAGCCATGAAGCACCTCGGCATCCGCGACCGCGCCTGGCTGCTCGACGACAAGGCGGTGGGCCACAAGTTCTGCGACGCGCTCGGCGTCCGGCGGCCGCGCGGCGACCTCGTCCCGCGGCGGATCGCCGAGGTGGTCCCAGAACCGCCGTGTGTCGTGAAGCCGGTACGCGCGACGGGCGCAACCGGTGTGTTCGTGGTCTACCAGCCCGACAGGATCCTCGAGCTGCGCACCAACAAGCTCTTCCGCAGTTGGGAGGAGGTACTGGAGCGGGCCCGAGCGCTGCTCGACAACCCGCTGTACCCCAGGAAGGACAGCTGGCTGGTCGAGGAGCTGATCCTCGACGGGCGGGATCTCGCCCGCGACCTGAAGTTCTTCTGCGCCTACGGCGAGGTGGTGGGGGCGTTGGAGATCGTCCGCCTGCCCCAGCCGCGGTGGTGCTGGTGGACGCCGGACGGCAAGATCGCCGAAACCGGCAAGCCGACCCTGCTGCCCAAACGGGAGGCGGTCGGTATCAGCCGGGAGCAGTTCGCCAAGGCGGCGGCGATCAGCGCCGAGATTCCGGCTCCGTTCATGCGGATCGACTGCCTCCGCCAGGGCAGGAAGGACTTCGTGGTCTGCGAGTTCACCCCGCGGCCCGGCCAGTTCGAGGAGTTCAACCACACGTACGATCGCCTGCTCGGCGAGGCGTACCTGCGAGCGGAGCGTCGCCTGCTGGACGACCTGTTCGCGGGGCGTCGGTTCACGGCGTGGGAGAAGGCGGTGGGGCGGCCATAGGACGCCACCCACGGTGGCGGTCGACAAGCCACAGCAAGATCGTCGCTGCCGCCGCTCCGATACCGGTGCCCAGGGGCTCCGGGCGACGTCACCCGACCCGCGCGTACCGGGCGGAGCAGGCGTCGGACACGGCCGCGAGCAGCGCCTCCGCCTTGAGCATCGCCTCGTCGTACTCGTCCCGCGCGTCCGACAGGACCACCACCCCGCCACCGGTGCCGACCGTCATCGCGGTGCCCCGGGCGACGATGGTGCGGATGACCACGCTGAGATCCACCACGCCGGACAGGCTGAGGTACCCGAGCGCACCCGAGTAGACGCCCCGCGCGTCCTCCTCCACCTCGTCGATGATCTCCACGGTGCGCAACTTCGGCGCCCCGGTCATGGAGCCGGCCGGCATGGCGGCCCGGACGCACGCCACCGGGGGGACACCCGGCGGCAGCTGGCCGGTCACCGTGGTGACCAGCTGGTGCACGGTCGCGTACGACTCCACCTGCATCAGCTGCGGCACCCGGACACTGCCCAGCGCGCACACCTGCCCGAGGTCGTGGCGCAGCAGGTCGGTGACCATGAGGTTCTCGGCGAAAGTCTTCGGGTCGGCGGCGAGCCGCCGGGCCGCCTCCGCATCGGCCACCGGGTCGGCGGCGCGCGCCGCGGTGCCCTTGATCGGCCGTGCCTCCACCCGCCCGTCCCGGTCGATCCGCAGGAACCGCTCCGGCGACGAGCTGAGCACGGCCACCCCGGGCAGGTCGAGGTACGCGGCGAACGGCGCCGGGTTGCGCCGCCGCAGGTGCCGGTAGAGGGCGGCGTGGTCGGCGCCGCACTCGAACCCCAGCCGGAAGGTGAGGTTGACCTCGTAGGACTCCCCTCCGTGGAGGTACTCCTGCACGCGTGCGAACGCGGCGCGGTAGCGGTCCCAGCTCACCGACGAGACCACGCCGGACCACTCCGCCCCGGCCGCAGGCTCCGGCGCCGGGCCGACCCGTTCCACCGCCGCCCGGGTGCGCTCCACCCACGCCGCCGCGTCGGCTCGCTCTCCCGGGCCGGCCACCGCCACCGCGTACACCCGCCGCTCGACGCGGTCGAAGGCGAGGAACCGCTCCAGGTACGCGAACGCGGCCTCCGGGGTTGACGCCCGGTGCCGCAGTCGGGCCGGCAGCCAGCGCCGGGCGGTCTCGTAGCCGAGGTAGCCCACGTACCCGCCGGTGAAGTCGAACGGGGCGTCGGTCGCCACCCGGCGGCTCGCCAGCCGGTCCTGCAGCACCGCGAGCACGTCCCCATCCACCACCTGTACGCGGCCGTCGGCCTCCACCCGGACCGGGCCGTCGGCCTCCGGCCACCGGACCACGTGGCCACGGGGACCATCGGGTACGCCCAGGTACGACCAGCGGGCGAGCCCACCGGTCGGGCCGCCGCTGTCCAGCCAGCACACCCCGGGGCGGCCCGCGTACAGGGCGACGAACACGTCCTCCGGGTCCCGCCACGGCGCCTCGCCGACCACCAGCTCGGCCGCGGCCCCGCCGGCGTGTGAGCGACCGGTCCCGGGCGCGGACGTCCGCGTGGTCGGCTGCGGTGGGCGCACCGGCACCGTGGCCCGCGGCACGGGCATACCCAGGAAGGTGGCGAGGATCCGCTCGCCGTACTCGGCGCACACCGACTCGGGGTGGAACTGCACCCCGTGCACCGGCAGGCGGCGGTGCCGCAACGCCATGACCGTGCCGTCCTCGGCGAACGCGGTCGCCACCAGCTCGTCGGGCACCTCGGTGACCGCCAGCGAGTGGTAGCGCACCACCGCGAACCGGCGGGGCACGTCCCGCAGCACCCCGGTGCCGTCGTGCCTCACCGTGCTGATCCGGCCGTGGCACGGCGGCACCCGGCCCACCCGGCCGCCGAACGCCACCGCGACGGCCTGGTGGCCGAGGCACACCCCGAGCACCGGCACCGGCGCGGCCCGGAGCAGCGGCAGGCACCCGCCGCTCCACCGCGGGTCGGTCGGGTCACCCGGCCCCGGCGAGACGACGACGTGGGTGAACGTCCGCGCGACCTGGTCGACCGGCGGGATGCGGTCGTTGCGCACCACCACCGGCGCCTGCCCGGTGATCCCACCGATGAGGTGGACGAGGTTGTACGTGTACGAGTCGTTGTTGTCGACCAGCAGGACGCGGGTGGGCCGGTGCGGCGGCTCGGTGGGCATCGCCGCCACAGTAAACGCCGCCCGGGCCGGCCCGACCGCAACCCGCCAGGGATATCCGACCTGGTGGGGATCACGGTGATTCGAGGTGTATTGTCGCTGGAAACCGGCGCGGCGGCGCCGCGCCCACCCCGAACCGACCGAGTCTCTGGTGTCGCCATGACCCCCGAACCCCTCGACGACCTGTGGCCCGGCGAACTCCCCCGGTCCCACCGGGCGACGGGACTCCGCAGGAGGACCCGCCGAGGCGGCGCCCACCGCCGGCCGAGCTGGTGGGCCCGGGCCAACCCGGCGGTGCGCTCCACGGTGGTCTCAGCAGCCCTGCTGCCGGTGCTCGCGGTGTGGAGCTGGACGGTCGCCGTCGGCCAGCTCGCGGACGGCGCGACCCCCGGCCGGGTCGACGCCGGCCCTGACACCCTGTCCGACCGGGCGGTGCCGTTCCTCGCACCGGACACCGAGGTGCGGCTGGTCACCGAGACCGAGGAGATCCCGTACCCGGTGGAGGTGATCCGACGCGCGTCCCTGCCCCGGGGCGCCGAGGTAGTACGCGTCGAGGGCGTACCCGGGGTGCGGAAGGTGACCTACCAGGTGACGCTCGTCGACGGGAAGGAGACCGGGCGCTCGAAGGTCTCCGAGGAGGTCGTGCGCGAACCGGTCTCCGAGGTGGTGGAGGTGGGCGAAGGCTGGACGCCGACCGGCCCGGCGACCACCGGCGGGTCGTCCGGTGGCACGTCGCCAGCGCCGCAGCGACCGACCCCGACGCCGAACCCCACGCCGACGCCGAGTCCGACACCGTCGCCCTCACCGTCACCCACGCCGACGCCGACACCCACCCCGGAGCCGACACCGACGCCGGAGCCCACCCCGTCGCCGGAGCCGGAGCCCTCACCGACGCCGGACCCGCCGGAACCCTCCCCGGAGCCGGAACCGGAGCCGACGGATCCGCCCACCCCGGACACGCCGTGACGGCGCCGGGCCCGGTGTGGTCGCTACCACAGGAACTTCCGGTCGGCCCCGGCGCGACTACCACCCGACCGGGTCGGTCGCCTGCTCCGTGCCACCGGGCGACCGGGCGAGTGGTTGGATAGGCGAGGGGGTGGTCGCGTGAGCATCCGTCACCGGGCGGCCGCGGTGGTCGCTGCGGTCACGGTCGGCCTGGGGCTGTTGATCGCCGGGCCGCCGGCATCGGCCCACAACGTCCTGGTCTCGGCTGAGCCCGAGCCGGACGCGGAGCTCACCACCTCCCCGCGGCGGGTCGAGCTGGTGTTCGCGCAGCCGATCGACCCCACCTTCACGGTGATCGCGGTCCAGGACGCCGACGGGCGGCCGGTGCCCGCCACCCAGGCGGTCGAGGGCACCCGCGGGGCGGTCACCTTCGGTGCGCCGCTGGCGCCGGGCACCTACACGGTCGCGTACCGGGTCTCCTCCGCCGACGGCCACCCGGTGCAGGGCGCGTACACCTTCACCGTCCTCGGTGACCCGGGCGACGACGACCCCGGGCAGGAGGCCTCCGGCGGGGCCGGCGACGCGCCGACACAGCCCGGCGGATCCGACGACGCGCCGGCGCAACCCGGCGGGGACGCCGACCAGTCGGAGGCGGCCGGGTCCGACCCCGGACCGGGCACCGCTCCCCTGCTGCTCACCGCCGGCCTCCTGGTCGTGCTGCTCGCCGCGGGCGGGTGGCTGTGGTGGCGCCGGCGAGCGGTGGCGTCATGACCGCGTCCGCACCGCGTGCCATCCCGACGCGTCGGCCGCGCTGGCCGTTCGTGGTCGGCGGGCTCGCCGGTGCGGGGATCAGCCTGGTCGTCCTCCTCCGGTACACCGGCGCGGTCGGCGGGCCCACGCTGCCGGGCCTTCCTCACCCGGGTCCGGTCACCACCTGGGCGCTGCCGGCCAGTCAGCTCGGCCGGCAGCTGTTCGCGGCCGCCACGGTGGGGCTGCTGCTCGCCGCGGTGTTCCTGTCCCCCCGCAACGGGAAGGAGTTGTCGGCGACCGCCTGGCGTCGGCTGCGGGCCGCCGGCTGGACCGCGCTCGGCTGGGCCGTCTGCGCGCTGGCCAACCTCGCGTACACCCTGTCGGACCTCGCGGGCCGGCCGCTGGGCGAGCTGTCGTACGCCGCGGTGGTCGACTTCGCCACCTCGATCACGCTCGGCCAGTCGCTGCTGTTCACCTCGGCGCTGGCCGTCACCGTGTTCGTCATCTGCCGGTTCACGCTCAGCCCGGGTGGGGCGCTGACGGCGTTCCTCGTCGCGGTGCTGGCGGTGATGCCGACGGTCTTCACCGGCCACGCCTCCTCCGCCGGCGACCACCAGCTGGCGGTCTCCGCCATGCTGCTGCACGCCGTGCCGGTGACCCTGTGGGTCGGCGGGCTGCTCGCGCTCGCGGTCACCGACCGTGGCGACCCGACCGGCATGGCGGTGGCGGTGCGGCGTTTCTCCGTGGTCGCCACCGTCTGCCTGGTCCTGGTGGCCGGCTCCGGACTGGTGTCGGCCGCGGTACGCCTGACGAGCCCCGCCGACCTGGTCGGCCACCGGTACGGACAGCTGGTGCTGCTCAAGACCGCCGTGCTGCTCGGGCTCGCCGCGGTCGGCTGGTGGCAGCGGCGGGCCAGCATCCCCGCGCTGCGGCGTGGTGACCGCCGCGTCTTCGCCCGGGTCACCGCCGTGGAGATCGTCCTGTTCGGACTGGCTATGGGCACCGCGGTGGCGCTGGCGCGCAGCCCGGCCCCGTCCGGGCAGCCGGTGGAGCAGGACCTGGGCACGGCGATGCTCGGCTTCCCCATGCCGCCGCCGCTGAACCCCGAGCGGCTGATCGGCTACTGGCTGCCCGACCCGCTGTCGATCGCCCTCGCGCTCGCCGCCGTCGTCGCGTACCTGGCCGGAGTCCTCCGGCTGCGCCGCCGCGGCGACCGGTGGCCGGTCGGGCGTACCGTCGCGCTGCTCGCCGGCTGCGCGGTGATCGTGGTCGCCACCTCCAGCGGACTGGCCCGCTACG
>CAZSNW010000024.1:0-11349 GCA_964608245.1 uncultured Micromonosporaceae bacterium | reverse complement strand
CTCGCCGGCTGCGCGGTGATCGTGGTCGCCACCTCCAGCGGACTGGCCCGCTACGGCATGGTGCTGTTCTCGGTCCACATGGTGCAGCACCTGCTGATGGGCCTGATCGCGCCGATCCTGCTGGCGCTGTCGGGCCCGGTGACCCTGGCGCTGCGGGCGCTACGCCGCGGCCCCGACCCGGCCTGGCCGGGGCCGCGCGAGTGGCTGACCGCCGCGCTGCGGCTGCCGGTCTCGCGGCTGCTGACGCATCCGCTGTTCGCGCTCGCCTTCTACGTGGTGAGCATGTACGCGATGTACCTCACCAAGCTGTTCGAGCTGGCCCTCCGCTCGCACGCGGCGCACCTGCTGATGATGGGCCACTTCCTGCTCGCCGGCTACTTGTTCTTCTGGGTGACGATCGGGGTCGACCCGGCGCCACGGCGCGGCATGGACGGCACGGTGAGGTCGCGGCTGAGCCCTCCGGTGGCGCTGCTGCTCGTCGTCGTCTCGATGGCGCTGCACGCCTTCCTCGGGATCATCATCATGCAGTCCACGGCCCTGTTCGCCCACGACTGGTTCACCGCCCTGCCGCGGACCTGGGGGCCGACGCCGCTGGAGGACCAGTACACCGCCGGCGCCATCGCGTGGAGCTTCGGGGAGATCCCCACCCTGCTGGTGGCGATCGCCCTGTGCATCCGGTGGGTACGCGCGGACGAGCGGGAGGCGCGGCGGCTCGACCGGGCCGCCGACCGGGCGGAGGCGGAGGGTCGCGAGGACGAGGCGCTGGCCGCCTACAACGCCATGCTCGCCGAGCTGGCCGCCCGCGACCGCGAGCAGCGGTCCTGACTCAGCCGGCGCCCAGCGGGACCGCGGTGGCCCGCAGGGTCAGGACCGGCTCCGGTGCGTCCGAGCCCAGTCGCCGGCTCCACGACGACCGCAGACCCTCCGGGTCCGCGCCGTCCTCGACCACGGTCGCCTCCTCCAGCCGCCACCCCAGCGCCGCCATCCGCGGACCGAGCACCTCCGACGCGTACGCAGGGGTGAGTTCCGGCAGCCCGCGGATCTCCCGCGGCACGGGCTCGCGCCAGATGCTGAGCCCGACCGTGACGACCAGGGCCGCACCGGGGGCGGCGAGCCGCCGCAGCCCGCCCCAGACCGCCGCGTCCCCGCGCACGATCCCGTGCAGCAGGCTCCCCCACGGCATGAGGACCCACAGTTCGTCGGCTATCCCGTGCAGCGCGGCGGGCGCCTCCTCGACCGTGCCGCAGACCGGCAGCAGGTTCGGTGTGCCGCCCTTGGCGGGCTTGCGCATCGCGCGGGTGGAGGTCTCCGACATCCGCTGCCAGGCCGGGTCGAGGGCCACCACCAGCCACTCGGGACGGGCGCGGGCGGCCCGGTACGCGGTCCGCGCGTCCCCGGCCCCGACGTCCACCACCACCCGGGTGGCGCCCTCCTTCAGCCGGGCCACCACCTCGTCGTCCATGCGCTCCAGCCGCTTGCCTTGGACCACCGGCAGCATGCTCACCGCTGTCCTTCCGCAGTGTCGTAGAGGTCGCGGCGGCTCACCCCCAGCGGTCGCAGCGCGTCGGCGACCGCCCGGCGGGGCAGCCCGGCGGCGGTCAGGGCCGCGGTCACCGCGTCCAGCGGCACCAGACGGTCGGTGACGCCGCCGGTGACCACGACCGTGGTCTCGCGGTCGCCGCGACCGTCGAGTTCGGCCGCAGCGGCCTCCGCGGACAGCACCTCGGCGGTGACGCCGAGGTCCACCACGGTGTCCGGGACCGCGACCTGGTGCCCGGCCGGCAGGTCGGCGAGCAGGCTGGCGAGCAGGTCCGCCGGGGCGGTCACCACGGTGGGCGCCGGTGCCGCGTGCAGCAGGGCGGGCACCGCCGGCTGCCAGGCAGACCGATGGTCCAACTGTCCCAGGTGGACCGCGGGGACCGGGGCGTGGCCGGCGGCGAGCAGCACCGACAGCTCCGTGGAGGCGGCCTGCGGGCAGGCCGGGTCGACGGCGAGGAACCGGGCGCCGCGGCGACGGGCGTCCTCCAACCATCCCGCGGCCGGCTCGGGCAGCGGCCGCAACGGGTAGGGCAGCCGCACCGCGACCGTGTGCCCGTCGAAGTCCGCCGGCGCCCGGTCGAGGTCCACCAGCGTGTCGGCGGCCTGCCACAGCAGCCCGATCCGCCCCTGGGGCGGTGGGCCGTCGGCCGGGGCGAGCATGACCAACGGCGGGGGCGGCTCGAGTTCGGTGACGGTGAGCACCACGTCGGCTGTCTCGTCGACCAACCGACCGGCCAGGTCCCGGGGCAGGTCCGCCGCGGTCAGGGTCGCCTCCACGGCGAAGGTGTCGGCGTCGCGGAAGTCGCCCCGGCGCAGGACGATCCGACCGGAGACCTCGTGCACCGGGTTGACCACCGCGGAGCCGTGCGCCACCCGGTCGTCGACGCGCAGGGCGACGTGCACCTCGCCGCGCAGCATGGCCCACGCCACCGGGTCGAAGTGCGCCTCCACCCCCACCACGCAGGTGGCGCGGGAGGTGATGAGCGGGTCGGCGGTCAGTTCGAGGGACTTGGTGTGGGTGGCCCGGATGTCCGGGTGACCCCGGGCCCTCGCGGTGACGCTCCGCCCGCCGTGCGGACCGGGGGATGCCGACATTGGGGACACGCCGCCTCCTGCCCGGATACCCGCCCGGGCGCCACCGATCCTACTGCCGCCCGCGCCGCCGCGGCGCGATTCCGCCGACGGCCGTCGGGGTAGCAGGACCCGGAGGCGACACACCGAGGGAGCGGGCATGGCGCACGGTCCCGGTGCCGCGGGGGTTCTCGGCCGGCGGCCACCCGGTGATCCACGGGTCGCCGTGGTGGTGATCACCCACAACCGTCGGCGGGAGCTTGCGCGTACGCTGGCGCGGCTGTCCGTGCTGCCGGAGCGCCCGCCTGTCGTGGTGGTCGACAACGGCTCCACCGACGGCACCGCCGACCTGGTACGCACCGAGTTCCCGCAGGTCACCGTGCTCACCCCGGGCCGCAATCTGGGCGCGGTGGGCCGCAACCTGGGGGTGGCGGCGGTCCGCACGCCGTACGTCGCCTTCTGCGACGACGACACCTGGTACGCGCCGGGCACGCTCTCGGGTGCGGCGGACGTGCTCGACACCCACCCTGATCTCGCGGTGGTGATGGCGACCCTGATCGTCGAACCGGCCGGCCGGGTGGACCCGATCTGCGAGGAGATCGCCACCTCGCCGCTGCCGCGCCCGGCAGGCGTACCCGGGCATCCGCTGCTCAGCTTCCTGGCCGGGGTGTCGGTGGTGCGGCGCGACGCGTTCCTGGCCGCCGGCGGGTTCTCCCCCCGGTTGTGGCTGGGCGGGGAGGAGGAGCTGCTCGCCAGCGACCTGGCCCGCGCAGGCTGGCGGATGGCGTACCTGCCGGAGCTGGTCGCTCACCACCACGCCTCCCGGCAGCGCGACCCGCACCTGCGGCGCCGGCACGGCATCCGCAACACCCTGTGGTTCACGTGGCTGCGCCGCCCGCTTCGCAGCGCGCTGCGGCGGACCGCCCGGCAGTTGGTGCGGCTGCCGCGGGACCGCGTCACCCTGCTCGGCGTACTGGACGCGGTCCGCGGCCTGCCGTGGGTGCTGCGGGAACGCGCGCCGGTGCCGCCGCACCTGGAGCACGGCTACCGGCTGCTGGAGGACGCGCAGCTGGACGGCGGCGCCCGGCGGTACGTCTCCTGACCGGGGTCACCGGCGTCCCGACCGGTGTCAGAAGACGACGACCGACCGGAGCACCTCGCCGCGGGTCATCCGCTCGAACGCCTCCTCCACCTCGTCGAGCCGGATCTCCTCGGAGACGAAGCGGTCCAGGTCCAGCCGGCCCTGCCGGTACAGCTCCACAAGCATGGGGAAGTCGCGGCTGGGCAGGCAGTCGCCGTACCAGCTGGACTTCAGCGCCCCGCCGCGGCTGAACACGTCCAGCAGCGGCAGCTCGACGGTCATCTCCGGAGTCGGTACGCCCACCAGCACCACGGTGCCGGCGAGGTCCCGGGCGTAGAACGCCTGCTTCCAGGTCTCCGGCCGGCCGACCGCGTCGATCACCACGTCGGCACCGTGCCCGCCGGTGATCTCACGGATCGCCTCCACCGGGTCGGTGGTGCTCGCGTTGACCGTGTGGGTGGCTCCGAACTGGACGGCCCACTCCAGCTTGCGCGGGTCCACGTCCACCGCGATGATCGTCGTCGCACCCGCCAGGGCGGCGCCGGCGATCGCGCCGTCACCCACCCCGCCGCAGCCGATGACCGCCACCGAGTCGCCCCGGCCCACCCCACCGGTGTTGACCGCGGCGCCGATCCCGGCCATCACCCCGCAGCCGAGCAGCCCGACCGCGGCCGGCCGCGCCGAGGGGTCGACCTTCGTGCACTGTCCCGCGTGGACCAGCGTCTTTTCGGCGAACGCTCCGATACCGAGAGCGGGCGAGAGGATCGTGCCGTCCGTAAGGCGTATCTTCTGCGAGGCGTTGTGGGTGGCGAAGCAGTACCACGGCCGGCCGCGCCGGCAGGCCCGGCAGTCGCCGCACACCGCCCGCCAGTTGAGCACCACGAAGTCGCCGGGTTCGAGCCCGGTGACCCCGGGGCCGACCTCCTCCACGATGCCGGCGGCCTCGTGGCCGAGCAGGAACGGGTAGTCGTTGCTGATGCCGCCGTCCCGGTAGTGCAGATCCGTGTGGCAGACCCCGCAGGCCTGCACCCGGACGAGCGCCTCCCCCGGTCCCGGGTCCGGCACCACGATCGTGGTGACCTCGACCGGCGCTCCCTTCGCTCTGGACACCACCGCGCGTACCTGCTGACCGCCCATTGGCAACCTCCCGCGCCGGTAAGACATCGACCGATGCGTCAGAGGCTACCGGCGGGGCCGCCGCCGAGGTAGTGCCCGATTTTTCGGTATCCGCTCATGCCGTTGCCGTCGTCGGTGCGGAGTGCGGCCGGCCGGACGGGCGGCGCACCGTGACACGCCGGGGTTTGGCCGCGCGAACCGCCGGGCATGCCGGGCCGTGGCTATCGTCGACGGGTATCGTCGCTGATTCGGCAACTTTCGACTCAGCAGACTCGACGGAGAGGGTCAGGCGATGAAGCGACTGGTCACGGCCGGCGCGGTGCTCTGCGCGCTGGCACTGGCGGGCTGCGACGGGGGGAACGGCGGGGACGGTCCCAACTACGGCGGCGACGGCCAGCCGGTGCCGAGCATCGGGGTGACCTCCCCGGGGGACGGCGGCACCTCCGGACCGACCGGGCCGGGCGGACCGTCCGCCCTGCCGCCACCCGGCTCCTGCGCCTTCCCGCCCGAGGCCGCCGACGGCCGGTACCCGGTCGGTGACATCGGCACGGTGGTGGCGCGTCGGGAGGGCGGCACCCTCGTCCTGGGCGAGGTGACCACCGCGGCTGGGTGGACCCACCAGGTGGTCCGGGAGGAGCCCCGCGAGATCGAGATCAAGTTCCGCAGCGGCGAGGACGAGGTGGAGTTCGAGGCCGAGTTCGAGGACGCCGGGGTCGAGGTCAAGGTCTGCCGGGGCGACTGACCTGCCACGGCGGACACCACGGGGGGTGCGCACGTGACGTCGCCCGACCGCCGGGTGAGCGTGGTGATCGCCACCCGCAACCGGCCGCAGGAGCTGTCGCGGACCCTCGACCGGCTGGCCGGGCTGGACCCCCGGCCTCCGGTGATCGTGGTGGACAACGCCTCCGACACCGGCCTGTCGTGGGTGGTCGACCACCCGGCCCGACCCCGGCTGATCCGGTTGGACCGCAACCGCGCCGGCGCCGGGCGGACCGTCGGCGCCGCGTACGCCGCCACGCCGTACGTGGCGTTTTGCGACGACGACTCCTGGTGGGCGCCCGGGGCGTTGACGCTGGCCGCGGACCTGTTCGACCGGCACCCGCGGCTCGCGCTGGTCGCCGCCCGCACCCTGGTCGACGGGCGGCCCGACCCGGTGACCGAGGCGATGGACTCCAGCCCCTTGTCCGGTGACCCGGTGTTGCCGGGAAGACCGGTGCTGGGCTGTCTGGCCTGCGCGTCGGTGGTCCGCAGGTCGGCGTTCCTGGACGCGGGCGGCTTCAGCGAGCTGCTGTTCATCGGTGGCGAGGAGTCGCTGCTCTGCTACGACCTGGCGGCGGCCGGGTGGGGTGTGCGGTACGTGCCGGAGCTGACCGCGTACCACGCGCCGTCGCCGCACCGGGTGCCGAGCTGGCGGCGGGCGTTGGAGCGGCGCAACGTGGCGCTGGTGGCGTGGATGCGGCGGCCGCTGCCGGTGGCCGCGGCGGCCTCGTGGCGGCTGGTACGCGACAGCCTCACCGATCCGGTCGCCCGCGCCGCCCTGCTCGGCCTGCTGCGTGGCCTGCCCACGGCGCTCGCGGACCGCCGCCGGCTGCCCCCGGCGGTGGAGCGGGACGTCCGACTGCTCCAGCACGCCCGCTGACCACCACCTCGACAACCGCCGGCCCGACAACTGCGGCGACGTTGTCGCGTACGGGCGTTCCCCCGTGGCAACTGCGGCGAGGTTGTCGCGAACGGGCGATGTTCCGCGACAACTGCGGCGAAGTTGTCGCAACAGGCGGGCGCCGCCACGGCAACTGCGGCGATGTTGTCGCGAAGAAGGCTCCTACCGCCGCTGGCGGCGCCGGCGCCCCAGGTCGTACGGCGGCTCCACGCTGCCGTCTGGCCGGACCCGCGACCGCAGGTATTCGGCGAACGTGCCGCCGGCGCGTACCCCGTCCGGGCCGAGCAGGTGACCGCCGGCCCGGTAGTCGGCCGCCACCCGCCCGGGCAGCGGCACCCGCAGCACCGGCCGGTGCCGGCCGGTCGCCTCCAGGTAGAGGTGCATGAGCCGGGCCAGCGGCTCGACCCGCGGACCGCCGAGGTCGGGCACCCGGCCGGCCGGCTGCCCGGTCGCCAACGTGGTGAGCCGGTCGGCGACCTCACCGACGTCCACCGACTGCACCGCAATTCCCCGCGGCACCAGCGCCACCGGCCCCCGGGCGGCGTACATGAGCATCATCAGCACCAGGTCGTGGAACTGGGTGGCCCGCAGGATGGTGTACGGCAGACCGGAGGCTTCGATGAACCGCTCACAGGCGAGCTTGCCCCGGAAGTAGCTGAAGCGCACCCGGTCGACGCCGACGATCGAGATGTAGACCAGGTGGGGGCGGGCCGGTCCCAGCGCCTGCCGCAGCCGCCGCACCTGGGCCACGTCCCGCTCGGGCCGGCGGTAGTCGCCCGCCGACGCGCAGTGGACGATCACGTCCACCCCGGCGGTGGCGGCCGCCAGGCCCTCGCCGGTGTCGAGGTCGCCGCCGACGAACCCGGGCCGGCCCTTCGGCGAGCGGCTCAGCACACGAACCTCGGCCCGCTCGGACAGCCGCGGCACCAGCTCCCTGCCGAGCACGCCGGTTCCGCCGGTCACCAGTACGCGCACGACTCCCCCGTCCGTCGACGCCTGCGCCCATTATGGCGGGATGGCGGCGGTCGACTCGGCCGTTGTCCGCGACCCGGAGGCGGTAGCGTGCGGGGCATGGGCGGACCCGGCGCCGACCGGCCCGCGCGCTCCTGGTGGCGTCGGTGGCGCCGGGCGGAGGTCTCGGTCGCCCTGCTGGCGGCCGCCGGTTCCCTGACACCGTCGCTGCTGCCCCGGTCGGTGCTCGTGCAGGGTCTGGTCACGGGATTCAGTGCCGCCACCGGGTACGCGCTGGGGGCGCTGGCGGCCGCGGCGCTGTCCCTGGTACGCCGTCGGGTACCGCTTCCCGTCCGGGACGGCTCGCAGTGGGCGCTGCTCGCGGTGGCGGTGGTGGCGCTGGTGGCCGCGGTGGTGGGCGACCATCCCGAGCGACGGGCGTTGTCCGCCTCGGTCGGGCTGCCCGAGCCGTCGGTGTTCGACGTCCTGCTGTCGCTGGCGCTGGCGGCGCTCGTCGCCGGCGCGCTGGTGGGGGTGGCGGTCGCGTTCGTCGCGGTGGTGCGGTGGGTGGCCCGCCGGCTCACTCAGCTGCTGCCGCGGGTGCTGGCGGTCGCGGTGGCGGCCCTGCTGGTGACCGGGGTGGCGCTCGTGCTGGCCGACCGGGTGGTACGCGGGTGGGTGTTCGACCGGGTGGACAGCTCCCTGCGTACCGCCAATGTGGAGTCCGCACCGGAACTGCCCCCGCCCGACCAGCCGGAGCGCAGCGGCGGGCCGGGGTCGCTGGTGGGGTGGGACACCCTGGGCCGGGCCGGGCGTGAGTTCGTCTCCCTGCCGGCCGACGGCCTGTCCACCCCGCCGGTGCGGGTGTACGCGGGAATCCTGTCCGCCCCCGACCTGCGCGAGCGGGCGGCGCTGGTGGTCGCGGAACTCGAGCGTACCGGCGCCTTCGACCGCGGGGTGCTGTGCCTGGTCATCCCCACCGGCAGCGGGGGGATCAACGGGCAGGCGGTCACCGCCCTGGAGCGGCTGTGGGACGGCGACACCGCGGTGGCGTCGATGCAGTACTCGTACCTGCCGAGCGCCCTCGCCTTCGCCTCCGACCGGCCCCGCATCGGCCAGGCCGCCGAGGCGCTGGTGGAGGCGGTGGTGGCACGGATGCGCGAGCTGCCGGAGGAGGAACGCCCGCTGCTGCTGCTCTACGGGGAGAGCCTCGGCTCGGCGGGCGCGGAGGCGGCGCTGTGGCTCGTCCCCGGGGCCTGGGAGGTGGTGGACGGGGTCCTGCTCGTCGGCCCGCCCAACGCCAACCCGGCCTGGTCGTCGCTGGTGGCCTCCCGGGATCCGGGCAGCCCGCTGCTCGCGCCGGTGGTCGACGGCGGCCGGTGGGTGCGGTTCTGGCCGGGGCCGGAGATGCCGCAGGAGGCGGGCCGGGTCGACGAGCCGTGGCCTCGACCGGACGGCCCGCGGCTGCTCTACCTGCAGCACCCCTCCGACCCGGTGGTGTGGTGGTCGCCGTCGCTCATCTGGTCCCGACCGGCCTGGGTCGACGAGCACGCGCAGCTGACCACCAACCCGCCGCTGCGCTGGTGGCCGGTGGTGACGTTCTGGCAGGTCACCGGGGATCTGCTGTTCGCCAAGGACGTGCCGGCCGGGCACGGCCACCGCTACCGGGCGGAGGACCTGTCGGCCGCCTGGCGGGCGCTCGCCCCGCCCCCGTGACGACTCCTGACGACAACGTCGCCGCAGTTGTCGTCGGGCGGCCGCCCCTTGCCGACAACTTCGCCGCAGTTGTCGCAGACAGGAACCCTCCAGCGACAACTTCGCCGCAGTTGCCAACGACGGGCCGTTTGCCGGCGGGCGCCACCGGGTACGGCCGGTCCGGTGCCGTGGCACGGTCGTCGCCGCGGCGTGCGGTCGCGGACGGTCGGCGGGGGGGTGGTCGCGGATGGCGCCGGAGGCGCCCCACGGGCCGCGGGTGGTGGTCGGCATCGACGGCTCGTCGACGTCGGTGGCGGCGGTGCGGTGGGCCCTGGAGTACGCGCGGGCGACCGGCGGGACGCTGAAGGCGGTCCACGCCTGGCAGCTTCCCCGGTTCTTCGGCGCCCCCTCGCCGGCCACCCCGCGACCCGACCCCCGCCCGATGGCCGAGCAGGTGGTCGCGACCGCGGTGGACCGGGCCGCCGGTGGCATGCCGCCCGGGGTCCCGGTGGAGCGGCGGGTGATGGCGGGCGACCCGGGGCGGACGCTGGTGGAGGAGGCGAGGGACGCCGACCTGCTGGTGGTGGGGAGCCACGGCCACGGCGCGGTGATGGGCGCGCTGCTCGGATCGGTCAGCTACCACTGCGTCGAGCACGCACCGTGCCCGGTGGTGGTGGTCCGTCACGCGTGAGCCGACGACGGCCGGGCCGGGCCCGCGCTGGCAGGTCAGGTGTGCGCGTCGGGCGCGGACGGCTCAGTCCGGCAGCACCGGCACGGACAGGCCGGGGTCGCGACCGAGCGCGGCGGCCCGGACCACGGCCCGGCTGCCGTACCGGTCGCGGACGGCGTCCAGCGCCGCGTCGAGGTCGTCCGGGCAGCGGTGGGTGAACGGCAGGGTCGGCTGGGCGGGGACGCCGCGGGACAGGTTGCCGACCGCCACCCCGATCAGCGTGACGCCCCGGCGTTCCACCAGCGGCAGCGCGTCGGTGAGCAGGTCGAGCGCGGCCGACAGCACGGTGCCGCTCCCCGCGGTCGGGTGGGGCAGGGTGCGGGACCGGCTGGCCCGTCGGTAGTCGGCGAACCGCAGGTGCAGCGTGACGGTACGGCCGCTGCGCCCGGCGGCCCGCATCCGCCGGGTGACCCGGTCCACCAGCCCGGCCAGCGCCACCCGAAGGTCCTCGGCCGAGTGCGGCCCCCGGCCCAGGGCACGTTGGGCGCCGTACGAGCCGCGGGACCGGCTGACCCGCACCGGTCGCGGGTCGCGCAGCTGCGAGAGCGCGTACAGGTGGCGGCCGGCGGCCTCGCCGAGCATCGACACCAGCGCCGCCTCGCCCAGCCGCGCCACCTGCGCCACCGTGGTCACCCGGTACCGCCGCAGGATGTCGGCGGTGACCGGCCCCACCCCCCACAGCGTCTCCACCGGCAGCGGGTGGAGGAACGCCGCCTCCTCCTCCGGCGGCACCACCAGCAGACCGTCCGGCTTGGCCAGGCGGCTGGCCATCTTGGCCAGGAACTTGGTGCGGGCCACCCCGACCGAGATGGGGAGGCCGACCTCGGTACGCACCGCCTGCCGCAGCCGCCGCGCCACCTCCACCGGCGGCCCGACCAGCCGGCGCAGGCCACCCACGTCCAGGAACGCCTCGTCGATGGAGATGCCCTCCACCAGCGGAGTGGTACGCCGGAACACCTCGAACACCGCCCGGCTGGCCTGCGCGTACGCCGACATGCGGGGCGGCACCACCACCGCCTCCGGGCACAGCTGGCGGGCGAGCCGCTCGCTCATGGCGGTGCGCACACCGTACGCGCGGGCCTCCCAGCTGGCGGCGAGCACGACCCCGCCGGCGACGATGACCGGCCGGCCGCGCAGGCGCGGGTCGTCCCGCTGTTCCACCGAGGCGTAGAACGCGTCGAGATCCGCGTGCAGGATCGTCGCGCCGTCACCGTCCACGGTGCTATGTTAGTACACATGTTCGATAAGCTGCTGTCGACGATCCGCTCCACTGAGCCGCTCGCCCCGGAGGTGGGGACCGCACCGCTGCCCGGCGTCGACGGGCCGCCGGGGTCGGCGGTGCCGCTGCGCCGACCCCGGCGGTACCGGGGCCGGCACCAGCGGCGACGGTGACGACTAGGGTGTCGGTCGTGGACGCCGCAGAGTGGGATGCGCGTTACCGGGACAGTGCCGACCTGGTGTGGGGTGCCGAGCCCAACCGGTTCGTGGTCGAGGAGCTGACCGGAG
>CAZSNW010000023.1:11576-18707 GCA_964608245.1 uncultured Micromonosporaceae bacterium | reverse complement strand
CTCGATCAGCCGCAGCAGGTGTGGGAACTCCAGCGTGACCAGGCCGTCCGGCTTGACCAGGGCGGCCAGCCCCTTGGTGAAGCCGCGCAGGTCGGGCACGTGGGCGTACACGTTGTTGGCGACCACCAGGTCGGCGCGGCCGTGGCGGGCGGCGAGGACCGGCCCGGTCTCGGCACCCAGGTACACCACCTCGGTGCGGATCCCGTTGCGGCGCGCGACCTCGGCCACGTTGGCCGCCGGCTCCACCCCCAGCACCGGGATCCCGGCGCGGACGAAGTGCTGCAGCAGGTACCCGTCGTTGCTGGCCACCTCGGTGACCAGGCTGTCCGGCCCGAGCTTGAGCCGCTCCACCATGGCCTCGGCGAACCGTCGCGCGTGCTCCACCCAGCTGTCCGAATAGGAGGAGAAGTACGCGTACTCGGAGAAGATCACCTCCCCCGGCACGTACGCCGGCAGCTGCACCAGCAGGCACGACGGGCACACCCGGACGTGCAGCGGGTAGAACACCTCCGGCTCGTCCAGCCGCTCCGGGGGCACGTAGCTCTCGCAGAGCGGGGACATGCCGAGGTCCACGAACGTCTCGGTGAGCCACCGGTTGCACAGCCGGCAGCGGGGCACGTTCACCGTGGTCTCCTTGCGCGCACGGGTGGTCCTCCTTCGTCGTGTGGTGTCCGTTGCGTGGTGTCGTCGTGTGGCGTCGTGGTGGGCCGCGGACGGCGGCTCAGGCGACCCGCAGCTCGGCGTCCACGCCCAGCTCCGACAGGGCCTTGTCGATCTCGTCCCGGTACGCCGGGTTGGTGATGATCACCACCTCCGGGCGTACCGTCGCGAGCACCTCCGGCGGGTCCACCCGGTGCCCGGCGCCGGGCAGGTAGCGGCCCCACTTGCGGGGGTTGAGGTCGACCACCGCCGCCAGCCGCCGGTCCGGGTCGCAGGCGGCGA
This sequence comes from uncultured Micromonosporaceae bacterium, assembly GCA_964608245.1. Classification (GTDB taxonomy): domain Bacteria; phylum Actinomycetota; class Actinomycetes; order Mycobacteriales; family Micromonosporaceae; genus Natronosporangium. The sequence goes on along the minus strand of CAZSNW010000023.1, from coordinate 17,765 downwards.
GGAACTGCACCCCGCGGGAGCCGGCGCCCCACAGGACCGGTCGGGCGCCCGCGTCCGCGAGGTCGCGGATGACCGCCCGCCACCCGTCCCGCGCGGCCGCCCGGCGGGCGGCGAACCCGCGTACCGAGGCGACCTGACGGTCACGGTCGACCAGCCGCGGCGGCGGGGCGGCGTCCGGCAGCGGCGGCCCGCTGCGGTTGGCCGAGATCTCGATCCACCGGAACATGCCGGAGAAGGCCGTCCCGGCGTCCTCCACCCGCCAGCCGGCCCGACGGCAGATCGTGGCCAGCGAGTACGCGTCGAAGTAGGACACGTGCGGGTAGATGACCTCCCAGCCGGCGGTGGACAGGTCGTAGCCGGCGTCGGGCACCTCCAGGTAGCCGTAGACGGTGCGGTCACCGGCGGCCTCGCGCAGGTCGACGAGGAACTCGTACGGGTCGACCAGGTGCTCGAACCAGTGTCTGGAGACGACCAGGTCGAACTCGGGCAGCGCGGCGCCGCGCGGCGCGTGCCGCGACCAGAAGACCGCGCCGGACGGGTCGGGCCCCTCCCGACCGGCGTACATCGCGTCGTAGCCGACGCCGACGCCGCCGGTGGCCCGGCACAGCTCCCGGAGGAACTCGCCCTGGCCGCAGCCGATGTCCACCACCCGCGCCCCCGCCAGCGGGTACCGCTCCACCAGGTGGGCGACGAGATCCTCCGAGAACCGGTGGAAGGCCGGCGAGTGGTGGAGGTTGGTGTCCATCGTCGTGTCGTACACCAGTAGCCCGGGGTCGAAGGCGAGGTTGCGCACGTAGGCGCAGTCCGGGCAGCACCCGAGCACCATCCGGCCGGCGGGGCTCGCAAGCGCCTCGGCCCGGTCGGCCCAGTGCACGCCGCAGAACACCGGCACCTCGCCGAGGTCGGCGACCGGCACCAGCCGGCCGGTGCCGCAGGCCGCGCAGGCGGTGCCCTCGGCGGTGGCGACGCCGGTCGGGCGGACGGTCCCCGTGGCGGTGCTCACGGCCCCACCCACCGCAGCCGGGAGTCGATCCGGCCGGCCTTGCGCAGCTCGTACAGCCGCGCCAGCCGCTGGTGCCGCGGGCCCATCAGGTCCTCGTAGCGCAGCCGGAACCGCCGGTACGCCTCGATCAGCTGGCGGATCCCCGCCTGAAGTGTCCACCGCGGACGGAAGTTCGGGATCTCGGTGGCGATCCGCTCGCAGCTGACCCGGTAGTCGCGCCGGTCCGCGGTGGCGCCGGAGGCGATCCGCAGCCGGGAACCGGGCACCGCCTCGGTCACCATCCGCGCCACGTCGATGATCCGGTAGTTCTCCGAGGTCTGTCCCACGTGGAACGCACGGCCGCGGATCCGGTCGACCGGCGCCTCCAGCATCGCCACGAAGGCGGCGGCGATGTCGGCCACGTGCACCAGCGGCCGCCAGGCCGACCCGTCGGAGCGCAGCACCACCTCGCCGGTGAACAGGGCCTGCCCGACCAGGTCGTTGACGACCAGGTCGCCGCGCAGCCGCGGCGAGTAGCCGTACGCGGTGGCGTTGCGCAGCATCACCGGGCAGAACCGGTCGTCGGCCAACTCCCGCAGGGCCGCCTCCGCCTGCGCCTTGGACTCGCCGTAGGGCGTGACCGGGTTCATCGGCGCGGTCTCGTCCAGCAGCGGCGCGCCGGCCGAGGCCCCGTAGAGGGAGCAGGACGAGGCGAACAGGAACCGCGGCACCCCGGCGCGCCGGGCGGCGCGGGCCAGCCGGAGGGTGGCGGCGTGGTTGATCGCGTAGGTCAGCCGCGGGTCGAGGTTGCCGACCGGGTCGTTGCACAGCCCGCCCAGGTGGATCACCGCGTCCATCCCCAGGCAGTGCTCCGGCCCGGCGTCCCGCAGGTCGACCCGGTACGCCTTGACCTCCGGCGGCGGCGGCCCCAGGACGCCGTCGCGGTAGTAGCCGACGTCCAGCCCCACCACGTCGTGCCCGGCCGCGGTGAGCATCGGGACCAGCACGCTGCCGATGTAGCCTTCGTGTCCGGTGACAAGTACGCGCATACGCCCCCCTCGGTTGCTTGCGCGTCTAGGCTTTCATACTGATCTGAGACGTATTGTCTGATTTGGTGTTCTCGTCGGTCCCGGGGTTCTCGGCGGCCCCGGGGTTCTCGTCGGCGTCCTCGACCTTCCGCAGCCAGCCCTCGCGCCAGTAGGGAGTCACCGCCCGCTGGCAGAAGCGGTGGTACCTGCCCTGGCAGACCACCCCGTCGAGCACCAGGCAGTCGCTCAGCTTGATCATCTCGCCGGTGGCCTCGTCGATGATCCGGCCGACCCGGCGGGCCACCCGGAACCGGCGGCCGCAGTAGGGCAGCATCTCGACGTCGAAGAGCATCCGCCGGTTCATGTTGTTGCGGTCCAAGGTGGCCATGATCTCCTTCTTGGGGCGCACCTCGACCAGGTCGCCGGGCTTGATCCCGGTCACCGGCAGGCGCGACCCGTCACCGGTCCCCTGCAGGAACGGGTACGACCGGCCGCCGAACAGCCGCAGCCACCGCGGCAGCCGGCGGGCGCTGAACCGCTGCCAGGCGTTGAACACCTCGATCGACAGCCCCTTGACGACGGTGCCCGCGCCGACGTTGCCGCTGCGGACGTCCGCCAGGTACTGCCACAGCTCCCGCCGGCGCACCGGCTCGGAGGCCCGCGGCAGCTCGGTCGCCTGGCAGCGGTAGACCGTCTTCCCGTCGACCTGGCGGACGGTGAGTTCGCGCAGCCGCTCCGCGGTGACCGGTGGGTCGGCCGCCGGCGTCGTCACCGGTGCGATCGGCCGGCCCGGGTCGGCCGGCCACTCCAGCCACTCCTCCCGCCAGAACAGCAGGCAGCCGGCCTCGCAGCCGCCGTGCGCGCTGCCGTCGCAGCGCGCACCCAACAGGTGGACGCAGTTGTCCAGCTTGCGGTGGCGGCCGCCCTCCACGGTGTCGCAGGTCTTGTGGGCCCGGGCCGCCACCGGCAGCTCCTGTCCGCAGAAGCGGAGCATCTCCGGCATGAACGGCAGGCGGTCGATGGTGCCGTCGGCGTCCAGGGTGGCGAGGATCTCCTCCTGGCTGCGTACCCGCACCACGTCTCCGCGCACCGGACGCGCGGTGTCCGACATGGGACCTCCCCCGTGGGTCAGTGGTCGGCGAGGGGTCGGGCGGACCGGTGGCGTACCCGGTCCACCCCACTCAACGACCGTCTCCCGATTTCGTGACAAATGTGTTGGAGCCGGCATAAGGTGCGCTACATGGACAGCACGCCACGCGAGGCACCGGCACCCCACCGTCGATGACCCAGCTGACCCACCCCCGGACACCCGAGGAACCGCGCGGACCCACCACGCCGGGCGGACGGTTCGACGCGCCCGCGGGCGTACGCGTACGGGCCGCGGTGGTGTGGTCCTACCTGCTCGGCGGCGGGCACTTCCTCGCGTACGGCGCGGTCACCCTGCTGCTCGCGGCGATCCTGCTGCCGGAGGCGTTCGGGGTCATGGCGCTGGCCATGCTGTGGGTCAGCTTCGCCCAGATGCTTCTGCACGAGGGGCCGTCGCTGGCGGTCATCCAGCGCGCCGAACTCACCGACCGGCACCTGGACGCCGCGTTCTGGATCAACCTCGCCACCGCGGCGGTGATCGCGGGGGTCTTCGCCGCGGCGGCGCCCCTGTGGGCCGCCGCGGTACACCTGCCCGAGCTCGCCCCGGTCTGCTGGGCGCTGGCACCGGTGATCGTGCTCCACGCGCTGCAGGTGGTGCCCGACGCGCTGCTGCGCCGGCAGCTCGCGATGCGACGGCTGGTCTCCCGGGTGCTGCTCGCCACCGTGGTCGCCGGCGCCTGCGGGGTGGCCGCGGCGCTGGCGGGCCTGGGGGTGTGGGCGCTCGTCATCAACCACGTCACCTACAGCACGGTCGCCGTGGTCCTGCTGTGGACCGCCACCGGCTGGCGTCCCCGCCGCGGCCCGGTCCGGGCCGCCGCCCGCGACCTGCGGCGGTTCTCCCTGCTGTCGGTCTCGGAGTTTCTCTCCGGCTTCGTCGCCCAGCGGGCCGACGCCCTGCTCGCCGGGCTGTTCTTCAGCCCGGTGGCGATCGGGCTCTACCGCTTCTGCCTGCGGATCACCGAGATGGCCGGTGACCTGGCGGTCTACGGGGTCCGGCAGATCACCGTGCCCCACCTGTCCCGCATGCAGCACGACCCGGCGACCTTCGCCCGGCACCTGGCGCAGCTCGTGCACGCCGGGGTGGTGCTCGCCTTCCCCGCGCTCGGTGTGCTCGCGGCCGTCGCCCCACCGCTGCTCGCCCTGCTCGGTCCGGAGTGGACCGAGGCGACCGGGGCGCTGCGGCTGCTGTGCGTGCTGGGCGCGGTCGCGGTGGTGGGCAACCTCCTGCTCCCGGCGATGCAGGCCGCCGGCCGGCCGGGGATCGCGGCGGCGGTCGGCTGGACGACCGCGTGCCTGGCCGCCGCGCTGATCGTGCTGGTGGGCGCCGCGTACGCGACCGCGTCGCCGGCCGTCCAGGTGGTGGCGATGGCCGTCACCATGATCGGCGTCCAGGCGTTCTCGGCGACCCTCACCCTGCTCGTCACGGTGCGGCGGGTTCTGCGTACCCCGCTCGCACCGCTCCTGCGCCCCACGCTCCCCGCGGCGACCGCGGCGGTCGCCGCAGCCGTGGTCGGCGGCGCGGTCGCCGACCGCATCCCGGGGTCGGTCCCGGCCGTCGGCGCGCTCGCCGCGGCCGGCCTGGTGGCGGCAGCCACCGCCGCGACGGTCCTGCTGGCCACCGACGCGCAGTTTTCACACCGGCTCCGGCAGACGGTGCGACGGACACGGACGGAGGTGGGCTAGGGATGGCGACGGTGGGGATCGGGCTGCCGGTACGCAACGGGGAACGGCACCTGGCGGCCACGCTGGAGTCGCTCCGGGCGCAGACGTTCTCCGACTTCGAGGTGGTGGTGCTCGACAACGCCTCCACCGACGCCACCGGGCAGATCGCGCAGAAGGTGGCCGCCGCCGACCCGCGGTTCGTCTACCGGCGGCGGGAGCAGCACGTCGGGGTGGAGGACAACTTCAACGCCGCGCTGGCCGCAAGCTCCGCGCCCCTGCACATGTGGGCCGCCAACGACCTGTACCACCCGCGGTACCTGGAGACCTGCGTGGCGCTGCTCGCCGCCCGGCCGGACGCGGTCGCCGCCACCACCGTGGTGCGCCCGGTCGACGAGGACGGCCGGTTCCTCCCCGGCCAGCCGGAGGCGGACCTGAAGATCGACCACCCGGACCCGCTGGTCCGGTTCGCCGAGCTCGCCTCCTACCGGCACGCCTGCCTGACGCTGTACGCGGTGATGCGGCGCGACGTGGTGCTGCGGATCCGCCCGCTCGCGCCGTACCGGGGCAGCGACCGCCTGTTCCTGGCCGAGCTGGCGCTGCACGGCCCGCTGCTGCGCCACCCGGAGCCGCTGTTCTACAGCCGGTGGCACCCCGACCTCGACGAGTCCGAGCTGCGCCACCCGCCGCTGCGCGCCCCCACCGTCCACCATGCCCGCCAGCTCGCCGGTGCGCTGCGCCGCAGCCGGGTGCCCTGGTGGCGCGGGCAACGGACGTTCGCCCGGTGGTGCTGGGAGAACCGCAACCTGCTGGTGCGCAGCGCCGCCCGCGGGGTGCTGTCCACCCTGGCCGTCCGCGAGGCACCGGTGCGGGAGGCGGCGTGAAGGTCCGGGTGGTACGCCCCGGTGAGCTCGGACCGGGTGAGGTGGCGTACTGGCGCGCCTTCCAGGCGGCCGGTCCGCCCGCGTGGCGCAACCCGTTCCTGTCGCCGGAGTTCACGCAGGCGGTGGGGGCGGTCCGCCCGACCGCCCGGGTGGCGGTGGTCGAGGACGGCGGGACGCCGGTGGCGTTCTTCCCGTTCGAGGTCCGGGGACTCGTGGTCGGCAAGGCGGTCGGCGCCGGGGTCAACGACTGCCAGGCGGTGGTCCACGCCCCCGGGTTCGACGTCGACGCCGGCTGGCTGGTCCGCGAGGCGCGGCTACCGATGTGGGAGTTCGACCACCTGCTCGCCGACCAGCGGCCTTTCCAGCCGTACCACACCGCGGTGGAGGGCTCGCCCATCATGGACCTGCGCGCCGGCTTCGACGCGTACCTGCGGCACCGCCTCGCCGCCACGAGCGGAAGCGTCCGCGCAGCCCTGCGCAAGCGGCGCAA
>CAZSNW010000023.1:5474-11476 GCA_964608245.1 uncultured Micromonosporaceae bacterium | reverse complement strand
CCGGTAGCCACCGGCCGGGTGGTGCGGTGGCGCGTGGTGGCCGCCGCCCGCCGCGCCCACCTGCGGGTCCGGTCACTGCTCGACCGGCCGAGGCCGGGGACGCCGGCGCCGGCGGCCGCGGCAGGCCCGGGAGGTGCACGGTGGACCTCTGGCGACTGACCACGGTGGTCCTCCGCCGCTGGCCGGTCACGCTGCCGCTGCTGGTGCTGGCCGGCGTCGGCGTGTGGGCCCTGGCGACCACCACCGCGCCCGACTACCGCTCGGTCGCGTACGTGCAGCTGCTCCCGCCGCAGCGGCTGCCCGGCGAGGTGGAGTCGGCGACCGGGCACGACAACCCGTGGGCGCACCTCGGCCTGCACGCGCTGGGGCAGACGGCGGTGATCGCCGCCCAGCAGCCCGAGGTGGCCGACGCGCTGGTCGCCGACGGGCTCTCCGACCGGTACACGGTGGCCCTGGATCACGACTTCCCGATCATCGAGATCGAGGTGACCGCCGGCACCCCGGAGCAGGCGGCGCGCACCACCGCCCGCCTGACCGCGCTGGTGACCGCTGAGATCACGCAGCGGCAACAACAGGTGTACGCGCCGTCGGAGCAGACGATCCAGACCCTGGTGCTCGCCGACGGCAGCAACCCGTCTCCGGACGCGGGCAGCCGCCGGAAGATGCTGCTCGCCGCCGCGGTGCTCGGGGTGCTGCTCACCGGCGCCGGCGGCGTGCTGGTCGACGCGGTCGCGGTGCGGCTGGCCCGGCGACGGGCGCAGCGGCGGGCCGAGCCGGTGACCGGGGAGCCGGAGACCGCCACGGCGCCGGCCGGCGCGGCGGAACCCGACGCCGTGGTGGAGCCCGAACCCGACACGGCGGAACCGGGGACCGCCTTGGAGCCCGTCGCCTCGTCGGACCCGGACGCCGCCACGGAAGCGGACGTCACGGTGCCGGACGCCATGGAACCGGACGTCACGGCGGAGCCGGACGCCGCGGAACCGGTCGTCGCGGCCGACCCGGAACCGGTGGCGGAACCGGAACCCGCAGCGGGCGCGGACGCGGTCGTGGAGCCCGAGGTCGCTGCGGCGCCGGACGACTCCGACGTGGAGGAAGCGGTCGACCGCGGCGCGGCCGACACCGCCGGGGACGACGAGGGCCCGGTGGAGGCGGCGCCGTCCGTACCGTCCGACCCGACCCCCGCCGGCACCCGGTGACCGCTCCCGCTCCGACGCCGCAACTGCGGCGAAGTTGTCACCAAGAGGGGGTGCCTTCGCGACAACTTCGCCGCAGTTGTCGCGGAGCAGGGGTGGCCCGTGGCCCCACGAGCGGGCGGGACGCGACCGGCTGGCTGGTGCTGCTGCTGGTGCTGCTCATGCTCCTGCCGGCGGCGCTGGTGGTCCCCGGCGCCGGGAGCGTCGGACGGCCCGCCGTGCTGCTGTGCCTGGTGTTCGCCGCCTGGTGGGTGGTCAGCCGCCTCCACCCGGGCCTGGCCCGGCCCGGTGGCCAGCCGCTACGGTGGGCCGCACTCGCGTTCGCCGCCTCCACCCTCGCCTCGTACGCGGTGGCGTACCGGCGCGGGATGCCGCCGGTGGAGGCCGCCGGGGCGGACGCCGCCCTGCTGGGGGTCTCCGCGCTGCTCGGCGTCCTGCTGCTGGCCGCCGACGGCATCGGGACGAGGCGGCGGCTGGACCAGCTGGTGCAGGCGCTGGTGCTGACCGCCGCCGGGACGGCGCTGGTCGGCTGGGTGCAGATCGCCTCCGGAGTGGACGTCTCGGCGTACCTGGTGCCGCCCGGGCTGACCCTGCACTCGGACCTGGTCGGGTTCCGCCCGCGCGGCGACGGGTTCCTCCAGGTCGCCGCCACCACCTCGCACTACATCGAGTTCAGCGCGGTGATGGCGATGGCCGTGCCGTACGCCGTCCACGTCGCCCGGTTCGCGCCGGGGCGACGGCGACGACGGCTCGGCTGGGTGTGCGTGGTGGTCTGTGCGGCGGTGGTGCCCGCCACCCTGTCCCGCACCGGGGTGCTGGCGCTGCTGACCGGGCTGGCGGTCACCGCCCTGGCGTGGTCGTGGCGGCACCGCTACCAGGCGCTGGTCGCCGCCGCCGCCCTGACCGGGGCGCTGATGGTGGTCCGGCCCGGCCTGCTGGGGACGCTGCGGTCGCTGTTCCTGCAGGGCAGTCAGGACCCGAGCATCCAGGGCCGGCTGGACGACTACCCGGTGGTGGCCGCGTACTTCGCGGCCCGGCCGTGGCTGGGGCGCGGGCCGGGCACGTTCGTCCCCGACCTGCACCCGATCCTGGACAACCAGTGGCTGGGCACCCTGGTGTCCACCGGGCTGGTCGGCGTGGCGGCCCTGGCCGGGGTGCACCTGACCGCGATCGCCCTGGCGGTCGCCACCTGGCGGCGGGCGTGCACCGAGCGCGACCGGCACCTGTGCGCGGTGCTGGTGTCCAGCCAGGTGATCGCGGTGGTGTGCGGGTTCACGTTCGACTCGCTGGGGTTCGGCACCTTCGCCACCCTGGTGTTCCTGCTCGCCGGAACGAGCGGCGCGTTCTGGCGCCTGCACCGCCGTCCGACCGACCGGAGCGTCGAGCCTGCGGCGGCGTGAGCGGTGGACCGGTGATCACCGCGCCGGCTCACCGACGGAACCACGCCCACCGGTGCGGCCGTCCACCGGCGTCCAGCAGGCCGGACAGGCTGCGGGCGGCCAGGCCCCGCTCGGCCAGCCCCGCGAGCAGCAGCTCGGCGAGCAGTCCCCGGTCCACCGGCGGCTCCTCGCCGTCGTCCACCCCGACGTCCGGGCCGGGCCAGGCGTCGTGCGCCAGCACCACCGCCCCCGGGTGGACGCCGGCCAGTGCGCGGTCGGCGAGCGCGCGCTCCGGCTCGGCGAGCCAGTCGTACGCGGTCGGACCCCAGGCGACCGGGACGAGCCCCGCCGCCCGGGTGGCGGCGTAGGTTGCCGGCGACTGGGCGCCGTAGGGCGGCCGGTACCACCGCACCGGGCACCCGGTCAGGTCCTCCAGCTCCTCGCGGGCGGCCCGCAGCTCATCGACCACCGCCGAGAACGGCCGACCGGTCAGCCGGCGGTGGTCCCGACCGTGCAGCGCCACCTCGTGACCGGCGGCGAGCAGGTCGTCCAGCAACCCCCGGTGGCGCCGGGCGCGCGGGGTGAGCACGAAGAAGGTGGCGGTGGCGCGGTGGCGGGCCAGCGCCTCGAGCACCGCCGGCGTCCCGGGCAGGGCGGGCCCGTCGTCGTAGGTGAGGACGACCTCGCGGCGGTCGGTTCGGACCGCGCGGACCGTGCCGACCGCCGCGGTGAGCCGTTCGGCCACCGGGCGGGCGATCCGCCGCCACCGGCCGCCGCGCCGACCCGCCGGCTTTTGTCTGTTTTCTACATGTTTCATCTGAAATGAGAATATCCCGGGGAGAATGCCACCGACGGAGCTTCACCCGACGGGGCGGAGGGCGACGGTGCGGAGAGGACGGTACGCATGAGGATCGGCTTCGCCTGCCTGTGGGACCACGCCGACCCGCGCGCGACCTGGTCGGGCACCCCGTGGGCGCTGCGGGAGGCGCTGCGCCGCCAGGTGGACCTGGTCGACCTGGGGGTACGGCCGTCGGCCGCGCTCGCCACCGCGCTCCGGCTGACGCACCTGCGGTGGCGGGCCGGCCGGCCGACCTCCACCTGGGACCAGTCCCGGATCACCGACGCGTACTGCCGCGTCCGACTCTCGAAGGCGGTCGCCACCAGCGGCTGTGACGCGGTGCTCCAGATCCAGGACCTGGCGGTGCTCGACCGGCCCTACTTCCTCTACCAGGACCTGAGCTTCGACGCCCTGCTCGACCTCCACCGGCGGCGCGGCGGGCTGCCGCAGGGGCTCGCGGTCGCCCGGCTGTCACCGTCCCACCTGGCCCGGCGGCGCGACCGGCAGCAGGTCGTCTACCGGAACGCCGCCGGGGTGATCACCATGAGCCGGTGGCTCGCCCGGCACCTGGTCGAGGTGACGGGGCTGCCCGCCGAGCGGGTCCACGTCGTCCACCCGGGACGCAACGGCGCGGTGCCGGCCGGGCCCCCGCCGGAGCGCCCGGCGCCTCGCCGCCGGCTGCTGCTGGTGGGCCGGGGCCTGCCGGGCAAGGGCGGCGACCTGGTGGTGGCGGCGCTGGCGGTGCTGCGCCGGCGGTACGACCCCGACATCACGCTGACGGTGGCCGGTCCCCGGCGCTGGCCGCTGCCGGGCGGCGTGCCCGACGGGGTGCGGTTCCTCGGGCCCGTGCCGCCGGCCGAGGTGGCCGGACTCTACGACCGCCACGACCTGCTGGTGATGCCGAGCCGCCTGGAAGGGTTCGGCATGGTGTTCGTGGAGGCGCTCAGCCGAGGGCTGCCGTGCATCGGCCGCGACGCGTTCGCCATGCCGGAGATCATCGAACCCGGGGTCACCGGGGCGCTGATCCGCGACGACGACCCGGTGGCGCTGGCGGAGACGGTCGCCGCCGTGCTCGCCGACGACGCGGTCTACGAGGCCTGCCGACGGCGGGCGGCGGCGGTCGCCGCGTACTACACCTGGGAGCGGGCGGCCGCCGAGATCGCGGCGATCGTCAGCGGTCGACCGCGACCGGCGGTGACGCCACCGGTCGGCGTGCCGGCAGGTGTTCGGCCACGATCCGACGCGCCACCTCGACCGGATCCGGCAGCTCCCCCTCTTCGGCCAGCCTGACGTAGCGTTCGCCGTCCGGGATGTAGCCGCCGGAGCGGGCGTGGTCGCGCAGCGCCTGCTGCATGGCGGTGTCCATGATCCCCGGATCGACGCAGACGGCGACCACCCGGTCGTCTCCGTCGTGCTGGGCGGCGAGCCCTTCCATGTACATCTCGGCGGCGCGCTTGGTGGCCGAGTAGAGCACCCGGCCACCGGAGATCCGGCGGGTGGCGTGGGAGGTCACGTACACCACGTCGATCCCGCAGCCGTCCGGCACCGCGCGCAGCGCCGCCTCGGTGAGCAGCACCGGTGCGGTGACGTTGACCGTGACCGCCTGCACCACGTCGTCGGCGGGCAGTGTGCCGAGCGCCCCGAGCGGCTGGATCACCGCGGCGTTGTGCACCAGCGCCGCCCGGGACGCGCCCGCGTAGAACTCGGCAAGTTCGTCCTCGGTGGGCAGCAGCGCCGGCGCGGCCAGGTCGGTGGGTCGCAGCCGGACCCGGTCGGGATCCTCGTCGGCCAGTCGGCGCTGCCGGTCGGTGAACGTCCGGCCGAGCGCCAGCAGCCGGTCGCCGGCCCGGTAGAGCTCGTCGAAGAGGGCGGCGCCCAGGCCGCGGGAGACGCCGGTGAGGACGGTGTGACGCACGGGCGGAGCATAACCGGAATTCAGGATTCAACAGGTACTAAAGGGATGAAACAGTACGCTCTCCGGTGAGCGGAAAGGGGGAGCCGGTGCGCGACACAGCGGGCGGAACGGTGGACACGGCCGGCGAGTTCGCCGGGGCGGACGCGGCCGCGGACGGACCCCGGGACCTCGCGGACGAGACCGTGGCGGTGGTGGTGGTCACCTACCACAGCGCCCGGCTGCTGCCCGACCTCGTCGCCTCGCTCGGTCCGGGCCTGGCCGGGGTGCGCTGGCACCTGACGGTCGCGGACAACGCCTCCACCGACGACACCGTGGACACCCTCCGGCGCCTGGCGCCGCGGGCCACCGTGGTCCGGCTGCCGGAGAACCGGGGGTACGCCGCCGGGGTCAACGCCGCGGTGGCGGCCGCCCCGCCGCACACCGCGGTGCTCGTGCTCAACCCGGACGTGCGGCTGGGCCCCGGCTGCGTACGCCAGCTGCTCGCCACCCTGCGGCTGCCGGGCACCGGCATCGCGGTGCCCCGGCTGGTCGACGGCCGTGGGGTGCTCATCCCCACCCTGCGACGGGAGCCGTCGCTGCCCCGGGCGGTGGCGGACGCGCTGATCGGCGCCACCCGCGCCGGACGCTGGCGGTGGACCGGCGAGGTGGTCACCGACCCCCGCGCGTACGCACGGCCC
>CAZSNW010000023.1:0-5374 GCA_964608245.1 uncultured Micromonosporaceae bacterium | reverse complement strand
CACCGACCCCCGCGCGTACGCACGGCCCACCGTCACCGACTGGGCGGAGGGGTCCACCCTGCTCGTCAGCCGCGAGTGCTGGCAGGTGTGCGGACCGTGGGACGAGTCGTTCTTCCTCTACTCGGAGGAGACCGATTTCGCGCTGCGCGCCCGCGACGCCGGGTTCGTCACCCGGTACGACCCGCGGGCGCACGCGGTGCACCTGGAGGGCGACTCCCGCCGCAACCCCGCGCTGTGGGCGCTGCTGGCCTGCAACCGGGTGCGGCTGTACCGCCGCCGGCACGGGCGGGCCGCCACCACCGCGTTCTACGCCGCGGTGCTGGCGCGGGAGGCGAGCCGGGCGGTGCTGGGGCGGCGGCCGGCCCGGGCCGCGGTCCGCGCGCTGCTCGCGCTGCCCGCCGCGGCCCGGCCCGGCCGTCCGGCGGTCAGCGCAGCCGCTTGACCAGTCCGACCACGGTGCTGCGCCACACCCGGGCCGGCGCGTACCGGTGCCGCCGCAGCGTTAGCGGGGTGTCGTCGCGACGGACGCTGTAACGGGGCTGGAGCCAGGCGTCGGCGCGGGCCGGCCTGCGGTCGCTGGTGAAGACGTGGCGGTAGCCGAGCCGCCGCAGCTCGCCGAGCAGCCGCCGGTCGTAGCGCCCGAGCGGGCAGGCGGCGAGCTCCACCGGCGCGCCGGCCGCGGCGGCGATGACGTGCCGGGCGACGACCAGCTCCTCGTGCCGACCGGCGGGGTCCAGGCCCCGCCACGGGCGGTGCCGCATGCCGTGGCTGCCCACCCGCATCCCCTGCCGGCGCAGCTCCGCCAGGTCGGCGGGGGTGAGGCTGCCGGGTGCGCCGAGGCGGCCGGCGACCGGGAAGAAGTCGGCGACCAGTCCGCGCTCGGTCAACTCCGGCAGGGCGATCTCCACGTCGGAGGCGTTGCCGTCGTCGAAGCTCAGCCGTACCGCCGACCAGCTCGCCAGTTCGTCGAGGAGCCGGCGGAACTGGTCCCGCCCGACCCAGTACGCCTCCTCGCCCGGCTCCAGCTCGCGACCGGGCCGGCCGATGCCGTGGAAGCAGATGTTGACCACCCGTCCGGTGGCTGGTGCGGTGGCGAGGCCGGAATCCGCGCGACTCATGCGCAGATCATACCGATTTGAGGGTTTTCTCCCATATGATGCTGGCAGCGGCGGAGGAAGGAGGACGCGTGGTCACAGTGGAGCCCATCACCGGTGCCGACCGGGCGGCGGTGGCGGACTTCCTGCACCGGCACCTCAACCCGCGCGTACCGCCGGCCGCCTGGCAGCGGGCCATGCGGACGTCCTGGGCGCCGGACGCGGGCGACCACGGGTACCTGCTGCGCGACGGCGGGGCGGTGGTCGGCGCGTACCTCGCGTTCTACTCCGAACGGACCATCGCCGGCCGCCGGGAACGGTTCTGCAACCTCGGCGCCTGGTGCGTGCTGCCGGCCTACCGTCGCCACGCGCCCCGGCTGCTGCGGGCGCTGCTGTCCCGGCGGGACACCCACTTCACCGACCTGTCCCCCAGCGGCAGCGTGGTCGAGATCAACCGGCGGCTGGGCTTCCGGTTCCTCGACACCACCACCGTGCTCGTCCCCGCCCGACCCCGGCTCGCCCCCGGCGCCGTCACCGACCGGCCGGACGAGGTGGTCGCGGCGCTGGACGACCGGCAGCGGCGCCTGTTCCGCGACCACGCCGACGCCCCCGCCGTCCACCACGTGCTGCTGCGGCGCGGCGACCGCACCTGCTACGTGATGGCGCGTCGGGAGCGGCGCCGCGGCCTGCCGCTGTTCGCCTCCGTGCTGCACGTCAGCGACCCGGAGGTGTTCCGACGGATGGCCGGCGCGCTCGGCGGCCACCTGCTGCGCCGCCACGGGGTGGCCGCGCTGCTGGTCGAACCCCGCATCGCCGGCTGCCGGCCGCTCGGTGCGCTGCCGTGGCCGAGGCCACGGCCCAAGATGTACCGCAGCGAGCGGCTCACCCCCGACCAGATCGACGACCTCTACAGCGAACTGGTGTGTCTGCCGTGGTGAGTCCGGACGCGCGTCTGCGCAGCACCCTGCCCGACCTGCTCGCCGTCACCGCGCGTACCTGCGGCGAGCGGACCGCCCTGGTCCACGGTGAGCGGACCGTCACGTACGCGCAGCTGTGGGACCTGGTACGCCGCACCGCCGCGGGACTCGTCGCCGCGGGCCTCGCCCGGGGCGACCGGGTCGCGGTCTGGCTCGACAAGCGGGTGGAGACCGTGGCGGCCCTGTTCGGCGCGCCGCTCGCCGGCGGGATGGTGGTGCCGGTCAACCCCGTGCTGCGCGGCGGCCAGGTCGGCCACGTGCTCGCCGACAGCGGCGCCCGGGTGCTCGTCACCTCCGCGGGCCGGCTGGCGGCGCTGGGCGGGGTGCTGGAGGAGACCAAGACGCTCGAGCTGGTGGTGCTGGTCGACGAACCGGTCGTGCGGGAGTCCGGTGCGCGGTGGCGGGTCGTCGGCTGGCGACAGCTGGTGGACGCCACCGGCGAGGTCACCCTCCCCCGGCTGATCGACGTCGACCCGGCGGCGATCCTCTACACCTCCGGCAGCACCGGTCGCCCCAAAGGGGTGGTGCTCTCCCACCGCAACCTCGTCGCCGGCGCCGACAGCGTCAACGCGTACCTCGGCAACACCGCCGACGACGTGCTGCTCGCGGTGCTGCCGCTGAGCTTCGACGCGGGACTCAGCCAGCTCACCACCGGGTTCGCCGCCGGCGCCCGGGTGGTGCTGCTCGACTACCTGCTGCCGTGCGACGTGGTACGCGCGTGCGCCCGGCACAAGGTGACCGGGATCACCGGCGTACCGCCCCTGTGGGCGCAGCTTGCCGCCCAGCGGTGGCCGGAGCAGGCGCGGACCCTGCGGTACTTCGCCAGCACCGGCGGCCGGATGCCGCGCGCGGTGCTCGACCGGCTGCGGGCGCTGTTCCCGCAGGCCAGCCCGTACCTCATGTACGGGCTCACCGAGGCGTTCCGCTCCACCTACCTGGACCCGGCGCAGGTCGACCGCCGGCCGGACTCGATCGGCAAGGCCATCCCGGGCGCCGAGATCCTCGTGGTACGCCCGGACGGCAGCCTCTGCGACCCCGGTGAGGAGGGCGAGCTGGTGCACCGCGGCGCGCTGGTGGCCCTGGGCTACTGGAACGACCCGGAGCTGACCGCGACCCGGTTCCGACCCGCGCCGGGGCGGCCGCCGGAGCTGTCCACCCCGGAGCTCGCCGTGTGGTCCGGCGACCGGGTGGTCCGCGACGAGGAGGGCTTCCTCTACTTCGTCGGCCGCGCCGACGAGATGATCAAGACCTCGGGGTACCGGGTCAGCCCCACCGAGGTGGAGGAGGCGGCCTACGACACCGGGCTGGTGGCCGAGGCGGTGGCGTTCGGCCGGGACGACCCGGTGCTCGGGCAGGCGGTCGTCCTCGTCGTCACACCTTCCACCGTGGACACGGGCGCGCTGCTCGAGGGGCTGCGGGCGCGGCTGGCACGCTTCCAACTGCCGGCCGAGGTGGTGGCGCGGGACGCGCTGCCTCGCTCCCCCAACGGCAAGTTCGACCGGGTGGCGCTGCGACGCGAACTCGGCCCCGCCGGCGTGGTCGACCGTGCCGGCCCGCCGGCGCTGCACGCCGACGCGACGACCCCTGGAGGTGCGGCGTGACCGCCCCGCCCCTGTCCGACGTGCGGCCGCGGGAGATCCCGTGGCCGGCGGGCGCCCGCCAGAACGGCCGGCTCACCATCGGCGGCATCCCGGTGGACCGGCTGGCGGCCCGGGTCGGCTCCACCCCGTTCTTCGCCTACGACCGGGCGCTGGTGACCGAGCGGGTGCAGGCGGTCCGCTCCGCCCTGCCGCCGCAGGTGGAGCTGAGCTACGCGCTCAAGGCCAACCCGATGCCCGCCCTGGTGCAGCACCTGGCCGGACTGGTCGACGGGTTCGACGTGGCCTCGGCCGGCGAACTCGCGGTGGCGCTGGACACCCCGGTGCCGCCGGAGCGGATCAGCTTCGCCGGCCCGGGCAAGACCCCTGCCGAGATCCGGCAGGCGGTGGCGGCCGGCGTCGTCGTGACCGTGGAGTCCGCCAACCAGGCCCAGTCGGTGGTGGCGTGCTCAGGGCAACTGGGCGTACGGCCCCGGCTGGCGGTGCGGGTCAACCCGGACTTCGAGATCAGAGGCGCCGGCATGCGAATGGGCGGCGGCCCCCGACAGTTCGGGGTGGACGTCGAACAGGTGCCCCCGCTGCTGGAGTGGCTGCACCGGCGCGGCGCGGAGGTGATGGGCTTCCACGTGTTCGCCGGCTCGCAGATCCTGGACGCCGGCACGCTGGTGACCACCCTGGAGCGGACCGCCGACCTGCTGGTCCGGCTGTCCGTCCACGCCCACGACCCGGTGCGCTACCTCAACCTCGGCGGCGGCTTCGGCATCCCGTACTTCACCCGGGACACCCCGCTGGACCTGTCGGCGGTCGGTGCCGCGGTCACCATGCTGGTGACCGAGCGGCTCAAGCCGGTCTTCCCGCGCGCGCGGTTCGTGATCGAGCTGGGCCGGTACCTCGTCGGCGAGGCCGGGGTCTACCTGACCCGGGTGGTGGACCGCAAGGTGTCGCGCGGCACCACGTACCTGGTGGTCGACGGTGGCCTGCACCACCAGCTGGCGGCCACCGGCAACCTCGGCCAGGTGGTCCGGCGCAACTACCCGATCGCCGTGGCCAACCGGATCGACGAACCGGCCACCGAACAGGTCACCGTGGTCGGTTGCCTGTGTACGCCGTTGGACGTGCTCGGTGACCGGGTGATGCTGCCGCACGCGGACGTGGGCGACCTGATCGCGGTGTTCGACGCCGGCGCGTACGGGCTGACCGCGAGCCCGACCGGGTTCCTCAGCCACCCGGTGCCGGCGGAGGTGCTGGTGTGACCTGCCGTGCCCGGCGCGGCGGCACGGGGCGCCGGCCGGGTGGCCGGCGTGGACGAACGGGGGGACGACGATGGAACTGACCGGGACGTCACTGGTGGACGAGGTCGGCGAGGTGCTCGCCACGGTGCTGCAGCTCGGCGACCGGCGGCTCGCGCCGGACGAGCCGCTGCTCGGCGCGGTGCCCGAACTGGACTCCATGGCGGTGGTGGAGCTCGTGGTGGCGCTGGAGGAGCGGTTCGGGGTCAGCCTCGCCGACGAGGACCTCACCGAGGACGCGTTCCGCACCGTCGCCGACCTCGCCGCGTTCGTGGCGGGCCACCGCGGCTGACGCCGTGGCCCCCCCCGCGGGCGTGGTGTCGGAGCCGCCGGCGAGCGGTGCAGGGCCGGCGGAGCCGGCCGCCGAGCTGGTCCACGTGGACAAGCACTACGGCGACCTGCACGTCCTGCGCGAC
>CAZSNW010000022.1:11996-18735 GCA_964608245.1 uncultured Micromonosporaceae bacterium | reverse complement strand
TCTACTTCGGCCGCGGGGCGTACGGGATCGAGGCGGCCGCCAAGGCGTACTTCGGGATCAGCGCCTCCGAACTGACCGTGGCGCAGGCCGCGATGCTGGCGGGCATCATCCGGTACCCCGACGACGGGTCGGGGCTGTCGCCCTACGACCCGATGCACAACCCCGAGGACCAGACGGTCGCGTACGAACGGTGGCGGTGGGTGCTGGGCCGGATGGTGGCCATGGGCAAGCTCACCCCGGAGGAACGGGACGCCATGGAGTTCCCCGAGGTCATCGAGCCCTCCACCGCCCAGCCGTGGTACGACGGGCCGCAGGGTCCGATCGTCCGGCAGGTGATGCGTGAGCTGGAGGCCATGAACATCACCGACATCCGCACCGGCGGCTACCGCATCACCACCACGATCGTGCCAAAGCTGCAGGAGGCCGCCCTCAGGGCCGCCTACCGGGAGTACGGCGGCTCGCTGTGGGACAACGTGGAGGAGAACGTCGGCGCCGCGCTGGTGGCGATCGACCCGGCCACCGGCGAGGTGCTCGCCTACTTCGGCGGGGACGACGGCACCGGGTACGACCTGGCCGGCCGCAACTGGGACGACAACAAGGGCTGGTACGGCGGCCGACCGCCCGGCTCCACGTTCAAGATCTACACGCTGGTCGCGGCGCTGCGGGAGGGGGTCGCGCTCGACACCCACTGGAAGACCACCCCGTACACCCCGAGCTACCGCAGCACCCCGATCCACAACGCCGGCCGGACCGCCGAGAACTGCGAGGGTAAGGCGCCGGACTACTGCACCCTGCGCTGGGCCACCCAGTACTCCTACAACGTGCCCTTCGCGTACTTCTCCGAGGCGATGGGGACCCGCGGGCCGAGGGCGATCACCCAGGCGGCGTGGGACGCCGGCATCACCCTGATGACCGGTATGCGGCAGACCCCCGACGGTGAGGAAGAGGTCATCGTCGACTTCAACGAGATCGAGAGCCTCGACGAGATCGAGCCGCTGCCGTTCTTCCACGAGGTCGCCTTCGGGCAGTACCCGATCACCGTGCTCGACCACGCCAGCGGGGTGGCCACGCTGGCCGCCGGCGGCGTCTACCACAAGCCGCACTTCGTCAAGAAGGTCGAGAAGCGCAACGAGGAGACCGGTGAGTGGGAGGTGATCGTCGGCGACCGGATCGCCGGCGAGCAGCGGATCGAGCCGCAGATCGCGTACGCCGTCACGGACGTGCTGAGCACGATCCCGGCCCTCAACGGCGTGTCGCTGGCCGGCGGGCGCCCGGCCGCCGCCAAGACCGGCACCTGGGAGTACGCCGGCCCGGGCGGCGGCAACGCCGACGTGTGGATGGTCGGCTACACGCCGCAGATCGCCGTGGCGGTCTGGGTCGGTGACCCGGAGAAGCACGCGCCCATCAGGTACACGTGGGGCGAGAGCATCCCCAGCCATGGCCTGCCGTCCCACATCTGGAAGCAGTTCATGGACGAGGCCCACCAGGTGATGGGTTGGGAGATCGTGTACTTCCCGCAGGCGCTGCCGATCGGCGACTCCCAGCACCCGTACGCCAACGGTGAGGAGCCCGAGGAGGAGGACGAGGACAAGGACCGGCGGCGGTGCCGTGGCCTCCGCTGCCCCGGCGGGCCGGGCGGGGGTGACCCGGGCGACGAGCCCGGCCCGGACCCCGGTGACCCGGGTGACCCCGGTGACGGCGACGGCGGCGGTGACGACGGCGGTGAGGGCGGCGGCGACGTCCCACCGGGTCGGCGGGAGCCGTGACCGTACCGCCTGACGGGCCCGCGGCGCCGCAGGGCGCCGGTCGGCCGGGGTGACGGAGGGGCGATGGCGCAGCTGCAGACGCAGGTACTGGAGGACCTGCGAAGTGCCCGCCACTATCGGCGGTGGCTGGTCCGGCTCGCCGCGCCCCACCTGGGCGACGACCCGCTGGAGGTGGGCAGCGGCATCGGCGACTACGCCGCGGAGCTGGCGGCCGGCCGGCGCCGGTACACGGCCACCGAGGCCGACCCGGAGCGGCTGGCCGTGCTCGCCGAGCGCTTCGCCGACCACCCCGTGGTGCGGGTCCGCAAGCTCGTCCTGCCCGGCGACGAACGCGGCGACCACAGCGCCGTGCTCATGCTCAACGTGATGGAGCACATCGAGGCGGACGTGGAGGCCCTGCGCAGCGCCGCCGCCCTGGTGCGGCCCGGCGGCGCGGTGGTGGTGCTGGTGCCCGCGTTCCAGGCGGCCATGAGCCGGTTCGACCGGCTCATCGGCCACCACCGCCGCTACACCCGCGCCGGTCTGGTCGCGGCGATGGTCGAGGCCGGGCTGCACGTGGAGCGCGCCCACTACGTCAACTCGGTCGGCCTGATCGCCTGGTTCCTGCTCATGCGGTGCGCCCGCCGGATCCCGCGGGACGGGCCGGCGCTGCGGTGGTACGACGCCACCGTGATCCGGGCCACCGCCTGGTGCGAGCGCCGGCTGACCCCGCCGTTCGGACAGTCGGTGTTCGCGGTGGCCCGGGTGGCCGACGGCCGCCCGGAGGTGCGGTGAACCACCGGACGGGCCGGGCCGCCGCGCCCGGGGACCCGGCCGTCCCGGTCGAGGCCCCCAGCCGCTCCGACCGGTTCGTGGCCGGGCTGTCCGAACTGATCGGCGGGCCGCTCGGCGACCATGCGGTGCGCCGCTCCGCCGGCGGGGGCCCTTACCGCCGGCTGCCGACCGCCGGGCTGGTGGTCGTCTGGCTCGCGGTGCTCACGGCGCTGCTGCACTGGCTGCAGAAGTCGCCCTGCCGGGACGCCCGGTGGACCGACCTGGAGCAGTACACCCGGTTCTGCTACACGGACGTGATCGCGCTCTACGGGGTGCGCGGCGGCCCGAGCCAGGGTGGCGTCCCGTACCTCGACTACGCGTTCGAGTACCCGGTGCTCACCGGCGGGCTGGTGACCGCGCTCGGCCTGCCCGCCCACCGGATCGGCCTGGACGTCGGGGCCAACCAGTTCACCCTCTTCTACGACCTCACCGCGCTGGTCCTGCTGGCCGGTGCGGTCGCCACCGTGGCGATGCTGGTCGCGCTGCGTCGGCGCCGGCCGTGGGACGCGGCCCTGTTCGCCGTCGCACCGGTGCTGCTGGTCACCGCCACCGTGAACTGGGACCTGCTCGCGGTCACGCTGGCGGTCGCGGGTCTGCTCGCCTGGTCCCGCCGGCGCCCGGTGCTCGCCGGGGTGCTGCTGGGGCTGGGCACCGCGGCCAAGCTGTGGCCGGGCTTCCTGTTCCTGCCGCTGCTGCTGCTCGGTTGGCGTACCGGGCGGCTCGCACCGGTGCTGCGGGCGCTGGCGTCCGGCATCGGGGTGTGGCTCGCGGTCAACCTGCCGGTGGTGGTGGCGGCCACCGACAACTGGTTGCAATTCCTCCGGTACAACACCGCCCGCCCGGTGGACTGGGGCACGTTCTGGTACGTGGGGCGGCACCTGGAGGGCGCCTGGCGCTCGGGCGCCCCCGGCGACCGTGGGCCGTTCCAGTGGCTGGCCGCGCACGTCGACCCGTACCTCAACTGGACCTCGTACGCGCTGTTCGGCCTGGCCTGTCTGGGGATCGGCGTGCTGGCGCTACGGGCGCCGCGCCGGCCGCGTCTTGCGGCCCTCGGGTTCCTCGTGGTGGCGGCGTTCCTGCTGACCAGCAAGGTGTGGTCGCAGCAGTTCGTGCTGTGGCTGCTGCCGTTGGTGGTGCTGGCGCGCCCGCGATGGGGCGCGTTCCTGGCCTGGCAGGCAGCGGAACTCGCGTACTTCGTCGCGTTCTACGGGCGCATGATCGTCCAGTCAGGACGGGACATCATGCCGGAGGGGGTGTTCGTACTGGCCGCTGCGGGACGCTGGGTGGCGGTGGCCGTGCTGTGCCTCCTGGTGGTCCGCGACGCCCTGGCGCCCGGGCGCGACCCGGTCCGCGCGAGCTACCCGGACGACCCGGACGGCGGCGTGTTCGACGGCGCACCCGACGCGCCCCGATTCACCCGGCAGCCGGTCGCCGCCGGGTGGGGGCGCCGCTCCCCGCTCGACGCGGCCACCGCGACGGCCGGCTCGGCCGCCCCGGCCGGTCAGGTCACGGGTTGAGGTCGAAGACGATCGCCCGGTCGACCTGCGTCCGGGTGACGGCGAGGCCGTCGGTGCTCGCGGTCAGCGCCCGCTCCCACGGGGTGCCGACCACCTCGTCGGCCAGCACGATGACCGTCTCCACCCCGAGCGCCCGCAGGTAGGAGACGCTCTCGGCGTCCGGGAACGAGGCGGTCACCTCGCGGACCTCGGCCAGCGACGTGGGGGTGAACCCGGAGGCGCCGTTGACCACCGCCGGGAAGCCGTCGGTGGACCACCACATCACCCGCAGGTCCGACACCGGGTCGGAGGGCAGCACCAGGATCGGCGGTTCGGCCTGCTGCATGGCGGCCGGCGGCGGTGGGACCACGAGATGGTCGACGGTGCCCACCGACTCGAGCAGCACCAGCACCAGCGGCAGCACCACGAGGCTTCGCAGCAGGACGCCGGGGCCGTCGTAGCCGCGGGCGACCGCCGCCTGCCGGGCCCGCTCAGCCAGCGCGGTGACCGCGCCGGCGGCAAGGACCGCGAGCAGCAGGGTGGTCCACACGACCAGCCGCCCCGGGGTGCGCAGCGCCGCCCAACCGGGCAGGTACTCGTACAGCACCCGGTAGACCGCGCCGTCGGCGACCGAGGCGCCGAGCGACAGCACCACGGCGGCGGCCAGCCCCGCCGCCAGCGCCAGGCGGCCCTGCCACCGCCACACCGAGACCACCAGTCCCGCCAGTCCCAGCGCGATCAGCGTGAAGCCCGGCAGCAGCGCCATCTCCGAGGGGGCGGTGAACTCCTGCCGCACCCCGGCGTGCAGCGCGCCCCACAGCCACGAGTCGGACGCCCCGGTCACCAGGCCGACCGGGGGCGGGGAGAAGAAGGCGACCTCCTCGAAGGCGCGTCGCGCGTGCGGGTGCTGCTGGAGCACGATCAGGTACGGCAGCGCCATGAGCACCGCGACGACGGTGAACAGGGTGCCGCCGGCGACGTGCGCGGCGACCACCGGTGCCACCGGCTGGCGGGGGCGCCGCATCACCCGCCGCACCAGCCAGCCGGCCGCCACCCCGACCGCGATGAGCAGCAGCGCGTACACGAACGGCAGGCCGATGCCGAACCCGAGGGTGACCTGCCAGCCGGCGACCAGCCAGCCGGCGATGATCCAGCCCGGCCGGGCCCGCTCGGGCCGGTAGCCGTGCCGCAACGACCAGCCGTGCCCGCGGGCCAGCATGGCCAGCGCCAGCGCGATCCCGCCGGTGGAGATCACGTGCAGGTGCTCGGCCTGCGCCAGCCGCCACGGTGCGAACCCGAACGCCAGCCCCGCCACCAGCCCGCCGAGCCGGCCGGCGCCGAGCTGTCGGACCAGGGCGTACGCGCCGATGAAGGCCAGCGCGTGGGTGAAGACGAAGACGAGGTTGTAGCGCAGCAGCGCGTCCGCGGTGCCGGACCCGAGGAGCCCGGCCGGCGCGTACCCGAGCAGCGAGTCGGTGAACGCGTAGCTCCACCGTTCCGGGTAGAAGGCGTTGCCGTGCCACAGGTTGACCGGGTCGGTGACCAGCTGGTGGCCGGGCCAGGCGAGCAGCCAGGAGACCAGGCTGGGGTCACCGAGGTCCTTGGGGAGGGTGTAGCGCGGGTACCGCAGGGCCGGCCAGGTCATCAGCACGGCGAGCGCGAAGCCGCCGACCACCACGACCGTCCACTCGTGGACCAGGAACCGGCTGACCGCCGCCACCACGCGGCGCAGGCGACCGGGCGGGGGTTCGGGGGCCGGTGCGAACGCCTCCCACCGCTCCTCCTCCGACGACGCGCCCGCCCGGTCCGCGGCGTCGCCCGCCCCGTCCGGCTCCGCAGCGGTGCCGACGTCCTCAGCGGTGTCCGGCGCCGTGGTGGCGCCGACCTCGACGTCGACGACGGGGCCGGAGCCGTTGGGAACCGCCGCGTGACCGGTGAGGGTGGTGGCGTCGGTGTCACCGGGCGCGTCTGCGACCGGTGACACCTCGGCGTCACCCGCGGGGTCGGGGAGCCCCCCCGCCGGGTCACGCGGCGCGGCGGCCCTCGGCGGCGTCCACACCCAGTCGTTCACCCAGCAGGGCGATGTCGGCCCGCTGGCCCTCGATCCCGCCCGGGGTCTCCACCACCACCGGGGCGCCGGCCCGGCGTACCACCTCGACCAGCAGCTCCGGGTCGATGGTGCCGTCGGCCAGGTTGGCGTGCCGGTCCCGGCCCGACCCGAACGGGTCGCGGGAGTTGTTGCAGTGCACCAGGTCGATCCGGCCGGTGATCGCCAGGACGCGGTCGACGAGGTCCTCCAGCGGCTCGCCCCCGGCGAAGGCGTGGCAGGTGTCCAGGCAGAAGCCTGCGCCGTACTCCCCCACCGCATCCCACAGCCGCGCCAGCGCATCGAGCCGCCGTGCGCAGGCCCGGTCACCGCCGGCGGTGTTCTCGATCAGGACCGGCACCGGGAACCCGCCCTGCTCCTGCGCGTACGCGAAGGTCTTGCGCCAGTTCTCGAACCCGGCCGTCAGGTCGTCACCCTCGCCGACGTGCCCGCCGTGCACGACCAGCCCCTTGGCGCCGATCTCGGCGGCCGCCTGCGCCTGGGCCATGAGGAGCTTCCGGCTGGGGATGCGGATCCGGTTGTTGCGGGTGGCGACGTTGATGACGTACGGCGCGTGG
>CAZSNW010000022.1:0-11986 GCA_964608245.1 uncultured Micromonosporaceae bacterium | reverse complement strand
CAGGGTCCCGGCCGTGCGCAGCCGGTCGGCGTCGTCGCGCGGGGTCGGCTCCTTCCACCCCTGCTTGTCGCCGAGGAAGAACTGGACCACATCGGCCGAGCGCGCGACCGCTTCGCCGATCGGGTCGGTCTGGTCGACATGCGCTCCGATGTGCATGAGCCGCAGCTTACCCAACAGGGACGACCGTCACCGGCGACGCGACCGGCGTCGCCCGGCCGGCCGGTTCGTCGTCACCGCACGCGAGCCGTGGTCGTTGACGGGGTAGCGGTACGCCCCCGCGGTCCGGCCGTCCGGCCGCGCCGGCCGGCGGACCGTTGTCGATGGACACCGAGGCTCCGGGACGGGACGACCATGACCACACACCGGTACCTGCGGTACGGACTGTGCGCGGCGGCGATCGTCGCGGCGGCCGCCCTCGCGCCGGCGGCGGCGTACGCGCAGCCGGAGGCGGGGGCGATCGCGTTCTCCGGTGGCTGCGCCACCGACCAGGGGGTGACGGCGCAGCAGGTGATCGCCGAGCCGGACAGGCTCAACCTGGCCCGCGGCGCCGAGGTACGCCTGGTGAACCGGCTCAGCCGGGAGGCGACCGTCCAGGTGGACGGGCAGGACGCGGTGAGGCTGCCGGTCGACGGCTTCGTGGTGCTGCGCATCCACGACGGCCCGGTGGAGGTGGCGCTGCGGATCTCCTGCCCGGACGGCCCCGTGACGGGCGTGGCGCGGGTCGGTGTGGTCGACGGGGTCGCCACCACGACGATGCCGCCGGACCTCCTCAGCCGCCAGTTGGCGCAGCAGGGCGCCGGACCGTCGTCGGAGCAGCCGGCGCCGGACGCGGGCGGTGAGGGTGCGGACGACCCCGCAGCGGGCGACGACGCCGGCGCGGGTTCCTCCGCCGGTGACGACGAGCCGTCAGGTGACGCCCCGGAGCAGGCCGCCGACCGCCCGGCCGCGGTGGCCGACCCGACGGCCGGCGGGCCGAACGGGGTGCTGGCGCTGGTGGCGGCGGCGTGCGTCGCGGGGGTGTCTGCCGGTGCAATTCGTGCGATCCGTGCTCGCCGGGAGACCCAGGCATAGTAGGATTAGCAGCACAAATAGTATGCCGTCGGACTGTCCGGACGGCGGACGAACTCCGCGGGGCGCCGGAACCCACCTCGTCGGTGTGGTCGTTCCTCCCCAGGTCCCACCCATAGAAATGGGTTCCGGCGCTCCGCGGTTCATGCGCGCCGACGGGGTGCCGCCCCGGCGTACCGGCAGGTGTCCGATGCAGCCGGTGACCGCCGGTGCGCTAGTATTGCGCGGTCGCGCACTACAGGTACGCGACGACGCCGAGACCTCCTGCCACGGAACGACCGTGGCCGCTTCAGCCCACAGGAGGGAGTACCGTCTTGCGTCAGTACGAGCTCATGGCGATCCTCGACCCGTCGCTCGAGGAGCGGTCGGTGCCCGGGATCCTGGAGAACCACCTCACCGTCGTCAAGGAGTCCGGCGGCGCGGTGGAGAAGCTCGACGTGTGGGGCCGTCGACGCCTCGCCTACGAGATCGCCCACCAGAACGAGGGCATCTACGCGGTCATCGAGGTGACCGCCACCCCGCAGGCGGTGGCCGAGCTCGACCGGCAGTTGCGGCTCAACGAGTCGGTCCTGCGCACCAAGGTCATCCGGTTGCCGGAGAAGCGCTGAGGGACCCGGCGTCCACAGGCGTTCGTAACCGTCAGGGTGGCGCCGCAGACTGGCGGATGACACGCTGACCGGCGACACGAATCGCGACAGGAGAGCAAGCAATGGCCGGGGAGACAACCATCACCCTGATCGGCAACCTGACCGACGATCCGGAGCTGCGGTTCACCCCGTCGGGGGCGGCGGTGGCGCGGTTCCGCGTCGCCTCCACCCCCCGGTACCTCGACCGGCAGACGGGTGAGTGGAAGGACGGCGAGGCCCTGTTCCTCACCTGCAACGTCTGGCGGCAGGCGGCCGAGAACGTGGCCGAGTCGCTGCAGCGGGGCACCCGCGTGATCCTCTCCGGGCGGCTCCGGCAGCGCAGCTACGAGACCCGGGAGGGCGAGAAGCGGACCGTCTTCGAGGTCGAGGTGGACGAGATCGGCCCCTCGCTGCGGTACGCCACCGCCAAGGTCCAGAAGATGACGCGGTCGTCCGGTGGCGGCTTCGGCGGCGGGGGCAGGCCGCCCGCCGACGACCCGTGGGCCTCGGCCGGTCCGGCCGGACCCGACGAGGGGCCCGTCGCCGACTTCGACGACGAACCGCCGTTCTGACAGACGAGGAAACGAAGCACGATGGCCAAGACCGCGGTACCACGCAAGCCCAAGAAGAAGGTGAACCCTCTGGACAAGGAGGGCATCACCTACATCGACTACAAGGACACCGCGCTGCTGCGGAAGTTCATCTCCGACCGGGGCAAGATCCGCGCCCGTCGGGTGACCGGGGTGACCGCCCAGCAGCAGCGGGAGATCGCCCGGGCGATCAAGAACGCCCGCGAGATGGCGCTGCTGCCGTACACCACGTCCAACCGGTGACCGGAGGTACGCGATGAAGATCATTCTCACCCAGGAGGTGAGCGGTCTCGGATCGGCCGGCGACGGGGTGGAGGTCAAGGACGGGTACGGCCGTAACTACCTGCTGCCGCGGGGGCTCGCGATCCGGTGGACCAAGGGTGCCGAGCGGGAGGTCATGAACATCCGCCGCGCCCGGCAGGCCCGCGAGATCCGCAACCTCGAGGAGGCCAACGAGATCGCCGGCCGGCTGGCCAGCCTGAACGTCCGGCTGTCGGCCCCGGCGGGCCAGGGTGGTCGGCTGTTCGGCTCGATCACCCCGGCCGACCTGGTCGAGGCGGTGAAGGCGGCCGGTGGCCCCGAGCTCGACCGGCGGCGGGTGGAGCTGTCCGGTCCCATCAAGACCACCGGTACGCACACCGTCAAGGTCCGTCTGCACCCGGAGGTCACGGCGAGCTTCGACGTGACCGTCATGGCCGCGGCGCGCTGAACCGCGCCGCGGCGTGCGCCGCGGGGCGGTGACGGCCGGTCAGCCGAACAGGCTGCCGAGCAGGGTCACCGCCCCGGCGCTCATCACCATGGCGGCCAGCGCCACCGTCGCGGCCCGCCAGTGGTTGGCCAGCCGCCGCAGCATGAGGGAGACCGGCACGGCCAGCGCCAGGGTCGCCACCAGGCCCGGCAGCGCCCGCCCGAACGCGGAAAGCGCCCGCTCGCGTGGCGACAGACACGGTGCGCCCGGCGCGTCCAGGCACCCGGCGGGCGTCGTGCCGCTGCGGGTCACCGCGAACAGCAGGTAGATCAGCACGGGGACGACGAGCCACACCGCGACCCACCGCAGCGTGGCGCTCAACGGCGCCCGCAGCGCGGGCCGCCCGTCCGGCTCCTCCCTGTCGACCTCCCGCCGCAGTGGTCCGGACGGCACCGTCCGGGTAGGCGCGTCGCCGTAGCCGCCGGGATGGAGGGTGGCCGACGTCGCCGTGGTCGACGGGTACGCACCCCAGCCCTCCCGCACGCCCGGCGTACCGCCCTGGTCGACGAGGTCGCCGAAGACCGGCTCCGTAGGCGCGGCGCGGTGGGGGACGCCGGGATCGTGCAGCGTCGGCCCGGGCGGCACCGTGCCGTAGACGTGCGGCGCCGGACTGTGCGGCGCGAGCGGGGGTGCCGGACTGTGGGGCGCCACACCAGGCGGTGGCGCCGCGCCTCCCGGCGCACCGGGGGGCGGTGCGGGGCTGTGAGGTGCAGCCCCGTAGCCGTGCGGCGTCGCCGGTTGAGCGTAGTCGGTGGCCCAGGGGTCGCGCGGAGCCTCTCCGCTCAGCCAGGCGGCCGGGTCCTCCTCCGGGCCGGGTGACCAGCGGGTGTCCACCGCCGGAGCGTGCCGTCTGGCGCGGACACGCGCAATCGTCCGGACGTACCGGTTTCGTGACGCGGTTCACACTATGCCGACTCACTCGGCCGGTCGACCCGGTGACCCGTTAGGACACCCGCCCGGGCGGATCCCGGCGTGTCGACACGCGAGGCCGACGACTTTCTTGTCCTCACAGGTTGTGGACGGACTTCGGGCAGGTCGGAGCCATGGGGGTGGTTGTCCCCAGGAGTTATCCACATGCTGTGCACAGGTCGGCGCACAACCTGCCCGGCGTTGTCCACAGGTCTGGCCACAGGTTCCCCACAGGCCCTGGTTGAGGAGCACGGCCGCCCGCTCCTACCGTGACGTGGCGTGTGCCCGTCGGGTGGTGTCACACCCGCGCGGGACCATCGTGGTGCGCGTGATCGGACGAGGGGGGACGGTGGCGATCACTGACGAGGCACTCGTGCGACAGGCCGTGCCGGATCCGACGGAGGCGGTCTTCGACCGCACCCCGCCGCAGGATGTCGCCGCCGAGCAGAGCGTGCTCGGGGGGATGCTGCTGTCGAAGGATGCGATCGCCGACGTCGTCGAGATTCTGCGCCCCGGCGACTTCTACCGGCCCGCCCACGCCATCATCTTCGAGACCATCCTGGACCTCTACGGCCGTGGCGAGCCGGCCGACCCGGTCACGGTCACGGCGGCGCTGACCGACGCCGGCCTCATCAACCGGGTCGGCGGCATGACGTACGTGCACGACCTGGTCCACACCGTCCCCACCGCCGCGAACACCGCGTACTACGCGCGGATCGTGGCGGACCGGGCGATCCTGCGGCGACTGGTGGAGGCCGGCACCCGGATCGTCCAGCTCGGCTACGGCGCCGCCGGCGCCGGCCGGGACACCGCCGACGTGGTGGACCTCGCCCAGCAGGCGGTCTACGAGGTCACCGAGCGGCGGGTCAGCGAGGACGTGCAGTCGCTGGCGGAGATGCTCCAGCCCACCCTGGATGAGATCGAGGCGATGGGCTCCCGGGAGGGCCAGCTCATCGGGGTGCCGACCGGGTTCGCCGACCTGGACCGACTGCTCCACGGCCTGCACCCGGGTCAACTCATCGTGGTCGCCGGGCGCCCCGGGCTCGGCAAGTCCACCGTGGCGCTCGACTTCGCCCGGCACGCCTCCATCCGCCACGGCCTCACCAGCGCGATCTTCTCGCTGGAGATGAGCAAGGTAGAGATCGTCACCCGGGTGCTGTCGGCCGAGGCCCGGGTGCCGCTGCACGTGCTGCGGTCCGGCCAGCTCTCCGACGACGACTGGACCAGGCTCGCCCGCCGCATGGGTGAGATCAGCGAGGCGCCGTTGTTCATCGACGACACTCCGAACCTCACGCTCATGGAGATCCGGGCCAAGGCGCGGCGGCTGCGTCAGCGGCACGACCTGCGGCTGCTGGTCGTCGACTACCTGCAGCTCATGTCCTCGCCGCGGAAGGTCGAGAGCCGGCAACAGGAGGTGTCGGAGCTGTCCCGCGGTCTGAAGCTGCTGGCCAAGGAGATCGAGTGTCCGGTGGTGGCGGTGGCGCAGCTCAACCGCGGTCCGGAGCAGCGCACCGACAAGCGGCCGCAGCTCGCGGACCTGCGGGAGTCCGGCGCCATCGAGCAGGACTCGGACGTGGTGATCCTGCTGCACCGCGACGACTACTACGACAAGGAGTCGCCGCGCGCCGGCGAGGCCGACTTCATCGTGGCCAAGCACCGCAACGGCCCCACCGGGACGGTGACCGTCGCGGCCCAGCTGCACTACTCGCGGTTCGTCGACATGGCGATCGAGTGACGCCACGTCCGTCCTGCGCCACGTGGGTCCACCGCGGGCGGACGGCTGCCGGTCAGCCCACCGGGACCGGCCAGGCGGGGTGCAGGCAGTCCGGCAGGCAGAGCTGCCCGGTCTCGGCGATCGGCAGCGCCGTCACGGTGAACCGGGCGGTGAGGTCCGGCAGGATCGCGCGCAGGGCTTCGACGGTGCCGGACCGGTCACGACCGCCGTCGTGGAGCAGCACGATCGCCCCGGGGCCGGTCTGGTTGCGCACCACCGCGGCGATGTGAGCCGCGCCCGGCTCGCTCCAGTCCCGTGGGTCCACCGTCCAGTGCAGCGAGCTCATGCCGAGTTCGGCCGCGACGTCCACCACGGTCGGGGTCCAGAATCCGCCCGGCTGGCGGAAGTACCTCACCTGCGCGCCGGGGACCGCCGCCGCGATCGCCTCGTTGGTCCGCATCAGGTCCCGGCGGATCTCCTCCCGGCTGCGGCTGCCGAGGTCGAAGCCGTGCCGCCAGGAGTGGTTGCACAAGGTGTGCCCGGCTTCCGCGATCGCGGCCACCAGGTCCGGGTACGCCTCCGCGAGCTCGCCGACCATGCAGAACGTCGCCGTCACCCGGTGCTCCCACAGCAGGTCCAGCACCTGCGGGGTCCACCGGGGATCGGGACCGTCGTCGAAGGTGAGGGCCACCTCGACCCGACCGGTGGACTGCAGGCTGCCCGACGGTCCGTCACCGAACCCGAGCGGCAGCGACAGGGGAACGACGATCGGCTGCGGTGTGATGACCATGTCAGGTGGCGGGCCGACCCGCCTCGCGGCGCCGGTGCTCACGTCGCCGCTGCCACCGGTCCCGCCGCGGTCGTCCGGCTCGGACGGAGGGGTCGCCCCGGTGACCCAGTCCACGCTACGGGTCACCGGCTCCCACCCGAGCGCCCCGCCGACGGCGTACGCCCCGACGACCAGCAGCAGCACCGTGCCCGCCACGCCGAGCAGGCGCAACCTCCTTCTTCCCATGATCACCGCCGGCGCCAGAAGGTCTGAAATGTACCGTCGGCGCCATTCAAACAGGAGATAAGGATGTTGCGGGCAGAATCGAACAAAGACACTGAAACAGGAATCACCTTCGTGTGACGCCGGAACGGGCGCCGTGGCGACCGGCGCCCGCCCCACGGACACCGGCACGCCGTACGGCTACCCGTGGATGAGGAGCGGCCGGTGGACAACGGCGCGCCTACCGACCGGCCGCGGCGGTGAAGGACACGACGATGCTCGCGTCCAGCGGCCGTTCGTGGCCCGGTGGCGGCGCGGTGAACCAGTGGATCTGGAACGCCTCGTAGTCCGAGGTGACCAGTTGAGGCTCGGCCAGGTGCAGCTCACCGTCGCAGTCGCTCTCCAGGTCGAGAACGCCACGTGCGTCCCTGACCAGGGTGACGCCGAACGTACCGGGTGTCTCCCCTCCGTTGTGTGGGTGGCAGCTGATGCGGACGTCGTACACCCCGGGCGGCACCGCGAACAGGCCGAACGGATCGCTGGTGGGCAGGATCACCGCGGTCGCCTCCCGTGGGTGCCGTGCGGCCGCCGCCCGGTCGAGCTCCCGCTGCCAGGCCGGCGGCATCCAGTAGGGCTCCTCCCGCCGGACGTCCAGCCAGGACTCCGGCTGCACCACGACCACGGTACGCACCGGCTGCGGGGTCTCCGCCGGCGCCGGCCGGTCCATGATCATCGCTACTCCGCCGCCGGCGAGGACCGCCGCGAGGACGGCCGCCACGCCCGGCGTGGGCGGCCACCGGGTCAGCGTCCTCAGCACCGGGTGGCGCCGGAACGCCGTGACCCACCAGTGCCGCAGCCGTCCTCCGGCCGACCGGTCGTCGGCGTCGCGGCCGTCGGGATCGCGGTCGTCCAGGGCCGGGACGGCCTCGGGCCCGTCCGCTGCGAAGACCTCGAGATCACGCATCGCCGCCTCCGGTCGCCGTCGCCTCGACAGGTACGAAATGGAGGACCACCATCGTGTTGATGACGCCGCCGCCGCTGTAGATGTCGATCATCACCGCACCCGCCGGCACGTCACTGAAGTCCACCAGTTCCGGCAGGCTGAGCACGGTGGACGGACACGGAACGGTCGCGATCAGATAGTCCTGCGCGGTACGCAGGTGGATCTGGACCTCGTCGACCCGGCTGCCCTGGCGTCGAAGCTGCCCGCACACCAGGTCCAGCCGGTAGCGCGCGGGTGGCAGGCCGAGGGTGGTGGTCTGCTCGATCCTCGGCGTGACCAGGAGCGCGCCGGGCACGTTCCGGTCGGGCAGCTGCGCGACCAGGTACTCCTGAAGCGCCTCCCGGGTGACCGGACCGGACGGCAGCGGTGGCTCGTCGGGAGGCGTCGTCCGGGTCGCCAGATGCCAGGTCAGTGGGGCGACCAGCAGGGCGGTGAGCATCGAGGCCACCAGGGGAGGCAGGATCCGGCGCAACCGGCGCCGCCGACCGTCCCGGACGGTGTCACGGGCCCGGGCGGGCGTGACGTCCGTGGCCGGGCCGGTCGTGTTGTCGGTCACGCCACCAGGCTAGTGTGCCCGGGGCCGGGCCGCGCCCCTGCCGGCACCGCCGACCGCGGGCAGCCTGTCCGGCCGGCGGGCGTCAGGCCGTGCGGATCGGGCTGGCCAGGTGCACCGCCAGCGGGTCGGCCGGGTGCGGTGACCCGGGGCGGAACACCTGGCTCAACGCGGCGCTGATCTGGCTGATCCGGCGCAGGTCGTCGGCCGGCATGAGGAACCGCTCCGCAGCACCGTCCGCGGTCGTGAACCGCAGATCCACGTGGCGGTGTCGGGCGTCGACGGACCAGCTGACTTGGCGCAGCGTGTGCACCGCGGTGGCCAGGTACAGCTGGACGCGGTGCCGCACCGGGCTCTCGTGGGTGACGGCCAGCGTGTGGTCGGTCAGCATCAACAGGTAGCGGCCGACCCGGTGACCGGGGCGGCGGCACGGCGCCACCAGCACCGTCGTCTCCGTCGGAGCGACGCACCGACGGAAGTACGGCATGTGCCGGCTGACCGCCTGGATCGGCAGCAGCGCCTCCGACGTGGCCGGAAGAAACGTCCGGGAGAACACGTCCATACCAGGCAAACGACCCGGACGGTCACCTGGTCGCGGACGGTCGGTCAGGCGGCTGTGGACAACCGGTCACCTGACCAGCACTGTCCGTCAGACCGTTCGGCGTCGCTCAGGGCAGCAGCTCCAGGATGGTGGCGTTGGCCATGCCGCCGCCCTCGCACATGGTCTGCAACCCGTACCGGATGCCCTCCCGTCGCATGTGGTGGAGCATCGTGGTGAGGATCCGCGCGCCCGAGGCGCCGAGCGGATGCCCGATCGCGATCGCGCCGCCGCGGGGGTTGAGGCGCGCCGGATCGGCGCCGGTCTCGGCCAGCCACGCCAGCGGCACCGGCGCGAACGCCTCGTTGACCTCGTACACCCCGATGTCGTCGAGGCGGAGGCCGGCGCGGCGCAGCGCCTTCTCGGTCGCCGGGATCACCGCGGTCAGCATGATCACCGGGTCGTCGGCCGCCACCACGGCGGTGTGGATGCGCGCCAGCGGCCGCAGGCCGCGGGCGGCCGCCCACTCGCTGGTGGTGACGGCCACCGCGGCCGCGCCGTCGGAGATCTGGGAGGCGGAGCCGGCGGTGACCACGCCGTTCGGGTCGAACGGGGTGGGCAGTTCGGCCAACTTCGCCAGTGAGGTGTCCCGGCGTACGCCCTCGTCGGTCTTGAGCCCGCCGACCGGGGCCAGCTCCTCGTCGACCAGCCCGGCGTCCTGCGCGGCCGCCGCCCGTTCGTGGCTGGCCAACGCGTACTCGTCGAGCTGACGACGGCTCATGCCCCACCGGCGGGCGATCATCTCCGCGCCGACCCCCTGGCTGAACGGGATGACGGCGTCGGCGGCGAACCCCTCCGCCCCGGCGTACCGGGCCCGCACCGCCTCCCCGAACGGCCGCTGGTCGCCCGCGCTCGACCCCATCGGGACGCGGGTCATGGATTCGACGCCGCCGGCGACCACCAGGTCGGCGTGGCCGGCGATCACGCTGGCGGCGGCGAAGTGGATCGCCTGCTGGCTGGAACCGCACTGCCGGTCCACCGTGGTGCCGGGCACCCGTTCGGGCCATCCGGCGGCGAGCACCGCGGCGCGGCCCACGTTCCAGCTCTGTTCGCCGACCTGCGAGACGCAGCCCCAGATGACGTCGTCGACGTCGGCCGGGTCGAACCCGGCGCGGGTGGCCAGGGCGCCCAGTACGTGGCCGGAGAGGTCGACCGGGTGGATGCCGGCCAACCCGCCGCCGCGCCGGCCGATCGGGGTCCGTACCGCTCCGACGATCACCGCGTCGCGCATGATCGGTCTCCCGTCCCGCGAGTTGCTACTTGTCGGTAACTTGCGCCACCCCGATCGTACGCCCAGGGTGTGCGGCGTGGAAACGGTGAGCTGGCGGGTGCCCGCCAAGGTTCCGACCCTCAAGCTGGTGGCCGCGGCACTGCTGGGGCTGCTCACCTGGATGGCGGCCACCGAGACCTGGCCCGTGGTGGTGGGGCTGACGCTCGCTACCGGGCTGGCGGCCTGGGCCGTCCGGGACCTCGCGGTGCCGGTGCGGCTCGTCGCCGACGCCGACGGGCTGACCGTGGTCACCGGCGTCGCCCGGCGGGTGCGGCTGGCCTGGTCGCAGGTGGAGCGGGTCCGCGTGGACGTCCGGCGCGCATCCCGGATGCTGGCGGCCGGCGAGTCCCGGATGCTGGAGATCGACACCGGCGAGGCGCTGTACCTGTTGAGCCGCTACGACCTCGACGCGGACCTGGACGAGTTGGCCGGGCAGCTCGCCCGCCTGCACCTGGGCGCGACCGGCCGCGGCGGCGACGAGGACGAAGGAGCGTGCCGGGACGGCTGATTCGGGGCGGTCAGGCGAGCAGGGTCCGCAGCACGGTCAGCAGCACCAGGATCGCCACCACCGCGCCGACCGCCACCGTCTGGGCGAGCGTGCGGTGCTGCCGGGGCGCGTACGCCAGCCCGGCGGCCACCACCGCGCCGGTGACCAGCCCGCCCAGGTGGCCGGCGACCGAGATGTTCGGCAGGACGAACGTGAGGATCAGGTTGATGACGAGCAGGGACGTGATCGCGGAGGTGTCGCGGCGGAGCCGACGCAGGAACACGTAGAACGCGCCGAACAGGCCGAACACCGCACCGGATGCACCCACGGTGAGCTCGTTGACGCCCCCGAAGAGCACGCGGTCGGCGACCTGCACGCCCAGTCCGGAGGTCAGGTAGACCGCCACGCTGCCGCCCAGCCCGGAGACGAGGTAGAGCGCGAGGAACCTCGCCCGGCCCAGCAACGGCTCCAGCACCCTGCCGACCACCCACAGCGCCCACATGTTCAGCAGCAGGTGGAGCAGGCCGAGGTGCAGGAACATCGAGGTGAACAGGCGGTAGAACTCGCCGTCGGCGACGCCGATGACCCCCGGCTCGCCGGCGATCATCCCACCCCAGACGTGCAGCGAGGTGGGTCGGCTGAGCAGACCGAGCCACAGTTCGCCGCCGCCGATGGCGCGCACCCCACCGATCATGACGGCAAGCACCGCGACCGCCACGTTGATGCCGATCAGCGTCCTGGTGACGTGGCCGTACTGTCCCGACAGGGTGCCGCCGAAGACGGTGCGGGGTGCCCGGACGCCGCGGCGCGCCCCGCCGGCGCACTCCGGGCAGTGCTGGCCGACCACCGCTTCGTGGACGCAGTCGGGGCAGATCGGCCGGTCACACCGGCTGCACCGCAGGTAGGTCTCACGCGCGGGGTGCCAGTGGCAGACCGGGACGGTCGGTGGGGTGGTGGTCACGGCACAACACTAGCCGGCTGAGGACCCGTCCGCGGTGGTGGCGGGGCCGGGCGGCCTGCGCTGGCCCGGTCGGACCGTTGCGGTGGTGGCCCGGCCCCGGCGGCTGCGGTCAGCCGATCTCCACCCGTTCCAGGACGACGTCGGTCAGCGGCCGGTCGTTGCGGTCGGTGGGCGTGGCAGCGATCGCGTCCACCACCCGTGCCGACTCCTCGTCGGCGACCTGCCCGAAGATCGTGTGCCGGAAGTTCAGGTGGGGCGTGGGCGCCACCGTGATGAAGAACTGGGAGCCGTTGGTGTTCGGGCCGGCGTTGGCCATCGCCAGCAGGTACGGCCGGTCGAAGATCAGCTCCGGGTGGAACTCGTCGGGGAACGTGTACCCGGGGCCGCCGCGGCCGGTGCCGGTCGGGTCACCCATCTGGATCATGAAGCCGTCCATCACCCGGTGGATGATCGAGCCGTCGTAGTACG
>CAZSNW010000021.1:0-18781 GCA_964608245.1 uncultured Micromonosporaceae bacterium | reverse complement strand
TACCTCTCCGACCAGGCGCCGTGGAAGCTGCGGGAGACCGACCGGGAGCGGATGGGCACCATCCTGCACGTGGTCCTGCAGGTGGTGGCGCGCTGCAACACCCTGCTGACCCCGTTCCTGCCGCACTCGGCGCAGCGGATCCACGAGCTGCTCGGCGGCGAGGGCGTGCACGCGCCGGCGCCGGAGATCCGCGAGGTGGACGACCTCGACGGCGGGCCGGGGTACCCGATCATCACCGGCGACTACGACCGGGGCGCCCGGTGGGAGCCGGTGACCCTGCCGGTCGGCCGGCCGCTGTCGGCGCCCACCCCGGTCTTCCGCAAGCTGGATCCGTCGATCGTGGACGAGGAGCTGGCCCGGCTGACCGGCTGATCCGCGAGGGTCGCAGCCGGGTCGGCGGTGCTGCGGTGCTCTGCGAGCATGACAGGATGAGCAACGCGACCAGCCCCAGCCAGCTGCGGCGCGAGCGCGCCGCCGCGCGTACCCGTGGGTCGGAGCCGCCACCGCCCCCGGAGCCGTTGGCCGTGCCGGTGCTCGACAGCCACACCCACCTGGACATGGTCGGCGGCGACCCGGCCGCGCAGATCGAGGCGGCGGCGCGGGTGGGGGTGGACCGGCTGGTCCAGGTCGGGGTGGACCCGGACTCCTCCCGGTGGGCGGTGGCGCTGGCCGAGTCGACCCCGGAGGTGGTGGCCGCGGTCGGCGTCCACCCCAACGACGCGCCTCGCCGTGCGGACCTGGACGAGGCGCTGCGGGTCATCGAGCAGCTCGCCGCCCATCCCCGGGTACGCGCGATCGGCGAGACCGGGCTGGACTTCTACCGCACCGGGCCGGAGGGCCGGGCCGCGCAGGAGCACAGCTTCCGTGCCCACATCGCGATCGCCAAGCGGTACGGGCGGGCGCTGGTGATCCACGACCGCGAGGCGCACGCCGACGTGCTGCGGGTGCTCGACGAGGAGGGTGCGCCGGACGTGGTGGTGATGCACTGCTTCTCCGGCGACCGGGTGTTCGCCGTCGAGTGCGTCCGCCGCGGGTTCGTGCTGAGCTTCTCGGGCACGGTGACGTTCCGCAACGCCGAGCCGCTGCGCGAAGCCGCCCGGGCCTGCCCGCCGGAGCAGATGCTCGTGGAGACCGACGCGCCGTACCTGACCCCGACGCCGTACCGGGGCCGGCCCAACGCGCCGTACCTCGTCCCGCTCACCGTCCGCGGGCTCGCGGAGGCCACCGGCGCGGACCTGGACGAGCTGTGCGCGGCGATCTCGGCCACCGGGGAGCGGGTCTTCGGCCCGTGGCGGCCGGCGTGAGCGGCGCCCGCCTGCTGGGCGGGGCCGAGCTGCGGGCGCTCGCCGAACGGCTCGGGGTGGCCCCCACCCGCCGGCTCGGCCAGCACTTCGTCCACGACGCCAACACGATCCGCCGGATCGTCGCCGCCGCCGCGCTCACCCCCGACGACGTGGTGGTGGAGGTGGGGCCCGGACTCGGGTCGCTCACCCTGGGTCTGCTGCCGGCGGCCCGCCACGTGCACGCCATCGAGGTCGACCCGGTGCTCGCCGCGGCGCTGCCGCAGACCGTGGCCGCGTACGCGCCGGGGTACGCCGACCGGCTCACCGTGCACACCGCGGACGCGCTCGCGGTGACCACGCTGCCGGAACCGCAGCCCACCGCGCTGGTGTCCAACCTGCCGTACAACGTGGCCGTGCCGGTCCTGCTGCACCTGCTGGCGGTCCTGCCGGGGCTGCGGCACGGGCTGGTCATGGTGCAGCGGGAGGTGGCCGAGCGGCTCACCGCGCAGCCGGGCAGCCGGATCTACGGCGTACCGTCGGTGAAACTGGCCTGGCACGTCGCCGCCCGACCGGCCGGACGGGTGCCGCCGGGGGTGTTCTGGCCGGTGCCGCGGGTCGAGTCGGGCCTGGTCGCGTTCACCCGACGCGACCCGCCCCGCACCGACGTGACCCGACAGGAGGTGTTCGCGGTGGCGGACGCGGCGTTCGCCCAACGCCGCAAGACCCTGCGGGCGGCGCTGGCCGACTGGGCCGGCGGCGCCGACCGGGCCGCGGCGGTGCTGGCCGCCGCCGGGGTGGCGCCCGCCGCGCGCGGGGAGTCGCTGTCGGTGGAGCAGTTCGCCGCGGTGGCCGCGGCCGGCCGGCGCGCCGCAGGCGGCGGGGAGTCCGTATCCGGGGAGGAGGTGGCCCGGTGACCGAGGCGTTGTGGGACGAGGACCCCTTCGAGCGTCCGCATGCGACCGCGTCCGGCTCGGTCCGGGTCCGGGTGCCGGCGAAGATCAACCTCTACCTGGCGGTCGGCCCGCTGCGCCCCGACGGCTACCACGAGCTGCAGACCGTCTACCACGCGATCTCGCTGTACGACGAGGTGACCGCCCGCCGCGCCGACACGCTCACCCTCACCATGGAGGGCGAGGGCGCCGGCATCCTGCCGATGGACGAGACCAACCTTGCGGTACGCGCGGCGGTCGCGCTCGCGGAGGCGGCCGGGGTGCCGCCCCGGGCACGGCTGCACCTGCGCAAGCAGATCCCGGTGGCCGGAGGCCTGGCCGGCGGCAGCGCGGACGCGGCCGCCACCCTGGTGGCCTGCGACGCGCTGTGGGGGCTCGGGATGCCCCGCGGTGAACTCGCCCGCATCGCCGCCGGGCTCGGGGCCGACGTGCCGTTCCTGCTGCACGGCGGCACGGCGCTCGGCACCGGGTACGGGGAACAGGTCTCCCCGGTGCTCGCGCCGGGCGGCGCCTGGCAGTGGGTGGTGGCGCTCTCGGACCGGGGGCTGTCCACCCCGGAGGTGTACCGGGAGCTGGACCGGATGCGTGCCGAGGGCGTCGGGCCGCCGCCGCTGCCACCGGTGGACGGGCTGATCGCCGCCCTGCGGCAGCGGGACCCGGCGGTGCTCGCCGCCGCCCTCGGCAACGACCTCGCCGCCGCGGCCCGCCGCCTCGCGCCGGAGCTGGACCGGGTGCTCGCCGCGGGCGAGGCGGCCGGGGCGCTCGCGGGTCTGGTCTCCGGCTCCGGTCCGACCTGCGTGTTCCTGGCCCGGGACGCCGACCACGCCGCCGAGGTGGCCAAGGGGCTGGCCGCCTCCGGGCTGTGCCGGGCGGTGCGCACCGCGTACGGCCCGGTGCCCGGCGCGCGGGTGGTGTGACCGCCCGACCCGGGACCCGTCTGTCGCCGCCGTGCGGGCGGACACGTCGCGGGTGCGGTCGTCACCGGTGCGCGGGCGCCGTCGTTTGGATCTACGGCGGTACGGGGGGTCGCCTGCGGGTCGGGGGGCCGCTGGCGACACCGCCGGGCCGGTACGGGACAATCGAGGCGGCACAACCCTCGACCCGGGAGAACCGATGCACCTACCGATCAACCATCCGCTGCAGCCCTTCTACCGGACGCTGGCCGGACTGACCGGGCTGGTGCTGCTGGCCTTCGGTGCGACCAGTTGGGCCCAGTCGACGGCGTTCTTCGGGCCCGGTGACTGGCGGACGTTCGGTCTGGCCACCAACCGCGGACTCGCCACGGTCGCCCTGGTGGCCGGCATGCTGGTGGTGGGGGCGGCGATCGTCGGGCGCAACGTCAACCACCGGGTCAGCCTGTGGGGCGGGGTGGCCATGCTCATGCTGGGCACGCTGCTGATGCCGCTGTCCCACATCGAGAGCAACCCGTTCAACTCCTCGCTGGCCACCACCATCGCCACCTACCTCGTCGGCCTGGTGCTGATGACCGCCGGGCTCTACAGCAAGGTCGGGGAGCCGGTGGAGGCGCAGGCCGAGGAGGCGGTACGCCAGGCCGCCTGAGCCTCCGGCACGGACTCGGCAGTCGCCGGGGCGGCCCCGTCGGGCCGCCCCGGCGACTGCTGCTGCCCGAGGGCTGATTCGGCCCCGCCGGGCGGTCCTACCGGCATACTGGGACATATGCCCCACCTACCGGTGAACCATCCCGCCCGGCCGTACCTGAGGCTGCTGGCCGGCCTCGTCGGGCTGTACATCCTCGTCTTCGGGGTCACCGGCACGGTGGTGACCTGGGGGGACGACTTCTTCAACCGGGAACCCACCTACGTGCTCGGCCTGCGGACCAACCCGGCCTTCAGCATGCTGTCGGTGCTGGCCGGGCTGGTGCTGGTGGGCGGGGCGATCTACGGGCGCAACCTCGACCACTTCCTCAACCTGTGGGGAGGGGCCGCCTTCATCGTCGCCGGCGGGATCATGATGGCGGTCCTGCACACCCCGGCGAACTTCCTGAACTTCGCCCTCAGGAACACGGTGGTGTCGTTCCTCATCGGCCTGGCGCTCATGCTCGCCGGCCTCTACGGCAAGGAGGGGCCGCGGGACCTGGCCGCCGCCGAGCACCGACGTCGGCGCGGGGAGATCGGCGACGACCAGTGGGAGGCGGTCGCCCACGGCCAGGCCGCCGGGGACGCGGAGCGTCCCGGCACGGCCCGACCCGGACAGGACCGGCCCGGCCGGCACGTCAGACGCCGCCGTCACGCCGGCGGCGCCGACTGACCGTCCCGTCGCGGCGCGCCGGCCGTCCGGCCCGCCCGTCGCCCCCCTCGTCCCACGCCACCTGCTCCCGCACGGTCGGCCCGTCCCGGGCGGTGCGGCGGGGCGCCGGCGGCCGGCGGCCGGCGAGCGTCGGGTCCGACTCCAGACGCGACAGGCCGTTCCAGGCCAGGTTGACCAGGTGCGCGGCGACCGCGGCCTTGGGCGGCCGGCGGACCTCCAGCCACCACCGGCCGACCAGCGCCACCATGCCCACCAGAGCCTGCGCGTACAGCTCGGCGAGCCCCGGGTCGTAGCCGCGGCCGCGGAACTCGTCCGCCAGCACGTGCTCCACCCGGTGGGCGACGTCGTTGAGCACCGACGAGAACGTGCCGGTCGGGGACATCGCCGGAGACTCCCGCACCAGCACCCGGAACCCGCTGGTCTCCTCCTCGATGTAATCGAGCAGCGCCAGCGCCGCCTGCTCCAGCAGCGCCCGGGGGTGCCCGCCGGTCAGTGCGGCACCGATCCGGTCCAGCAGCGCCCGCACCTCCCGGTCCACCACGACCGCGTACAGGCCCTCCTTGCCGCCGAAGTGCTCGTACACCACCGGCTTGGAGACCCGGGCCCTCGCGGCCACCTCCTCGATCGTGGTGGCGTCGAACCCGCGCTCGGCGAAGAGGTCGCGCCCGATCATGATCAGCTGTTCGCGCCGTTGGGCCGCCGGCATCCGGACCTTGCCGGCGGCACGGCGCTCCGCGCGGACCTCCGGCCCGTCCGCGGCCTCCGTCACCCGGCCGGCCTGCCGGGTGACGTCCGACCGCTCCGGCGTACGCGCGGGTCTGCCGCCGCTCACCCGGCGACCATGCGGGCGGCGAGCCGGTCCGGCCGCGGCCAGCGCACGTCCCAGACCAGCCGCAGCCGTTCCAGCAGCCAGATCACCCGGGCGGCGATGTCGATCTGTCCGCGCAGCGCGCCGTGCCGGGCGCAGGTGGGATCGGAGTGGTGCAGGTTGTGCCAGCTCTCGCCGAACGAGATGATCGCCAGCGGCCAGAAGTTCGCCGCCCGGTCGCCCGGGCGTACCTGGAACGGGCGCTCGCCGAAGACGTGGCACACCGAGTTGACCGACCAGGTGACGTGGTGCAGCAGCGAGATGCGCACCAGGCCGGCCCAGAAGAACGCGGTGAGCGCGCCGTACCAGGACCAGGTCAGCAGCCCGCCGAGCGCGGCCGGCAGCAGCAGGGACAGGGTGACCGACAGCCAGAACAGCCGGTCGACGAGCTGGATGTCACGGTCGGCGAGCAGGTCGGGCGCGAACCGGGCGCGGTTGGAGCGCTCTCGCCGGAACAGCCAGCCCATGTGGGCGAACAGCAGGCCCTTGGCGAGCCCGCGGACGCTCTCCCCGTACCGCCACGGCGAGTGCGGGTCGCCTTCGACGTCGGAGAACGCGTGGTGACGGCGGTGGTCGGCGACCCACTGGATGACGCTGCCCTGCAGGGCCAGCGACCCGGCGACCGCCA
Source organism: uncultured Micromonosporaceae bacterium (assembly GCA_964608245.1). Lineage (GTDB taxonomy): Bacteria > Actinomycetota > Actinomycetes > Mycobacteriales > Micromonosporaceae > Natronosporangium. Next base: position 12,784 of record CAZSNW010000021.1, on the reverse strand, counting down.
GCGCGATCCGCAGCGGCCGGCGGGCCTTGAATGAGCCGTGGGTGAAGTAGCGGTGGTAGCCGACGCTGATACCCAGGCCGCTGACCACGTAGAAGACGAACATCAGGGCGACGTCGGTCCACGACAGGAAGCCGCCCCAGGCCACCGGTACGGCGGCGAGGAGCGCGGCGAACGGTACCGACACGAAGATCCAGAGGGCGACGAGCTCCCGGGTGGGCGGGCGGCCCTCGGTGAGTGGTTTGGCACCCCGGCGTGGCTGGTCGGTGAGAGTGACGGTCATGGCGCCTCGCAGAAGAGATGAAAAGACGGATGGAGGAAGGAAGCAGGGACAGGGATCAGAGGAGAGCAGGACGGGGCCGGGATGCGGGCCCCTTACGCGCCGGGGTGGGATGCCTACGCTTACGTCACCGTAACCTACGAAGACGGCTCGCGCGTCCCGTCCGGACAGATTCGGTCAAAGAAGCGCCCGGTACCACCCGGGTGTGCCCACCGGCACGGTGCGTACGTCTCGCCGCCGGTGCCCGATCGGCTAGGGTGTTGAGGGCGATGCCGCCACCTCCCATCCCGGGTGGTCTAACGGCAGGACGTTGGGTTTTGGTCCCAAAAGTAGGGGTTCGAGTCCTCTCCCGGGAGCGACCGGATTCTTCGCGCCGGTCCGGTATGGTGCGGAGGAAAAGCCGTCCAGCATCAGCGAGGGGAGCACGCCCATGGGTGCTGACCGCTCCCGCACGGTCGTCGTCCTCGCCGCCGGGAACGGCACCCGCATGCGTTCACGCCTTCCGAAGGTGCTCCACCCGTTGCTCGGGCGCACCCTGCTCGGGCACGTGCTGGCGGCCGCCGGTGGCGTGTCGGCGCAGCGGATGCTCGTGGTGGTGGGCAACGGCGCCGAGCAGACCACCGCGCACCTGGCCGACATCGCCCCCGAGGCGGTACCGGTGGTCCAGGCCGAGCAGCGCGGCACCGGCCACGCGGTGCGCACCGCGCTGGCGACCCTGCCCACGCACGAGGGCACCGTGGTGGTCCTCAACGGCGACGTGCCGCTGCTGCGCCCCGACACCCTGCGCGCGCTGGTGGAGACCCACGAGCGGCAGGGCGCGGCGGCCACCGTGCTGTCGGCGCGGGTCGCCGACCCCACCGGGCTCGGTCGCATCCTCCGCGACGACCAGGGGCGGCTCGCCGCCATCGTGGAGGAGCGGGACGCCGACGCCGCCCAGCGGGCCGTCAACGAGATCAACGTCGGCGCGTACGCGTTCGACGGCGGCGCCCTGTGGGAGGCGCTGGGCAAGCTGTCGGTCGACAACGACCAGGGCGAGGAGTACCTCACCGAGGTGTTCCAGGTGCTCGCGCGGGCCGGCGCACCGGTGGCGGTGCACACCGTCGCCGACCCGACCGAGGCGATGGGCTGCAACGACCGGGTGGACCTGGCCGCCGCCCGCCGGGTGCTGCGGGACCGGGTCAACCGGGAGTGGATGCGGGCCGGCGTGACGATCCTGGACCCGGAGACCGCCTGGATCGACGTCACCGCCCGGCTCGCCCCCGACGTGGTGATCGACCAGAACACCCAGCTGCGCGGCGCCACCGTGGTGGGCGAGGGCGCCACCGTGGGCCCCGACGTCACGCTCATCGACACCGAGGTGGGGGAGGGCGCCACCGTGGTCCGGGCCCACGCGGTGGGCTCGGTGATCGGTCCGGGCGCCCAGGTCGGTCCGTACGCGTCGCTGCGGCCCGGCAGCCGGCTCGACGCCCGCGCGAAGGTCGGCACGTTCGTGGAGACCAAGAACGCCCACCTCGGCGAGGGCGCCAAGGTGGGTCACCAGGCGTACGTCGGGGACGCCACCATCGGCCCGTACGCCAACATCGGCGCCGGGACGATCTTCGTCAACTACGACGGCGTGGCCAAGCACCGCACCGAGGTCGGTGAGGCCGCGTTCGTCGGGTGCGACACCAGCCTGGTGGCGCCGGTGACCGTCGGCGACGGGGCGTACGTGGCCGCGGGCAGCGTCATCACCAAGGACGTGCCGCCGGGGGTGCTCGCGGTCAGCCGCGGCGTGCAGCGCCACATCGACGGATGGGTGGCTCGTCGGCGGCCGGGCACCAGGTCCGCGGCCGCGGCCGAGCGGGCCGCCGCCCGCGGCGCCGGTGGTGACGACGCAGGCGGCACCGGTAGCAACGGCGGTGCGGACGCGTCGGCGGACGGACCGGCCGCGGGGTGACGGTCACCGCACGGGTACCCACTCGTGTCGCCGTGGCGCGCGGAGGGAATACTAGGGTCCGCAGCACGCTACGACCCCGGGAGCGCACCGAGATGGGCAGCATCGTCGCCGAGAACCACAAGAGTCTCATGCTCTTCTCCGGTCGGGGGTTCCCGGAGCTCACAGAGGAGATCGGACAGCACCTCGGCGTCGCGCCCACCCCCCGTGACCTGTACGACTTCCCCAACGGGGAGATCTTCGTGCGCTACCACGAGTCGGTGCGTGGTTGCGACGCGTTCGTGGTCCAGTCGGTGACCGATCCGATCAACGACCGGATCATGGAACTGCTGATCATGATCGACGCCCTGAAGCGGGGATCGGCCAAGCGGATCACCGCCGTCCTGCCGTACTACCCCTACTCGCGGCAGGACAAGAAGCACCGCGGCCGGGAGCCGATCTCCGCCCGCCTGATCGCCGACCTGCTCAAGACCGCGGGCGCCGACCGGATCCTCACCGTCGACCTGCACACCGCGCAGATCCAGGGCTTCTTCGACGGCCCGGTGGACCACCTGCTGGCGCTGCCGCTGCTGGCCGAGCACGTGGAGCGCACCTACAAGGGTCAGCCGCTGACCGTGGTGGCGCCCGACTCCGGTCGGGTGCGGGTCGCCGAGCGGTGGACCGACCGGCTGGGCGGCTGCCCGCTGGCGTTCATCCACAAGACGCGGGACATCACCACGCCCGGTCAGGTGGTGGCCAACCGGGTGGTCGGCGACGTGGCCGGCCGGGTGTGCGTGATCGTCGACGACGAGATCCAGACCGGTGGGACCGTCTGCAAGGCCGCCGACCTGCTCTACGAGGCCGGCGCGGCGGACGTCATCGTGGCGGTCACCCACGGGGTGCTGCCGGACCCGGCCACCGAGCGGCTCAAGAACAGCCGGATCAGCGAGATCGTGGTCACCAACACCCTGCCGACCCCGCCGGAGCGCCGCCTGGACAAGCTCACCGTGGTGTCGATCGCGCCGCTGCTGGCGCGGGCGATCCGGGAGGTGTTCGAGGACGGCTCGGTGACCACCCTCTTCGGGGGCATGAGCTGACCGCGGGTACAGTGACACGAGCAGCCACGGCGAGGGCGCCCGTCACGGCGCCGTGATCGACGCGGTCGTGTGGTCCCGTGCGGGCCGCCCCGCCCGGCGTACCGAGACCACGCGGGCCGCTTCGGCGCGCGGGACCGTCAGCCGTCCACGGCGGTCGGGCACCGTGCGGCCGGAACCGGCCGGAGGACAGGAGCGACTGCCGTGACGGACCTCTACACCCTCTCCGCTGAGACGCGCACCGACTTCGGCAAGGGCGCGGCGCGCCGCCTGCGGCGCGCCGGCCGGATCCCGGCCGTGCTGTACGGTCACGGCATCGAGCCCAGGCACCTGAGCCTGCCGGCGCTCGCCTTCGCCAGCGCGATCCGGCACGGGGGCCTCACCCAGGTGCTGACCATCACCATGCCCGACGGTGACAGCGTCACCGCGCTGCCCAAGGCGGTCCAGCGCGACCCGATCAAGAGCGAGTTCATCCACGCCGACCTGCTGCTGGTCCAGCGCGGTGAGAAGGTCGCGGTCGACGTGCCGGTGCGGGTGGTCGGCGACGCGGCGCCGGGCACCCTGGTGCTGCTGGAGTTCGACCAGATCTCCATCCGCGCCGACGCGACCGCGCTGCCCGAGGCCATCGAGGTGTCGGTCGACGGGCTCGACGTGGGCGCCCGGGTGCACGCCTCCGAGCTGGCGCTGCCGTCGGGGGCGGAGCTCGTCACGCCGCCGGACACGGTGGTGGTCGTGGTCAACGCCGCGCCGACCGCCGAGGAGCTGGCGCCCACCGGCGAGGCTGCCGAGGTGGAGGCTGAGGCCGGTACCGAGGCCGGCGGCGCGTAGGCGCCGGCAGCGTCGCGCACCGTGGAACAGGACCTGTGGCTGGTCGTCGGGCTGGGCAACCCCGGCCCGCCGTACGCCGGCACCCGGCACAACGTCGGGTTCATGGTGGGCGACCTGCTGGCGGCCCGGCTGGGTGACCGGTTCCGGCGGCACCGTAAGGCGGTCGCCGAGACCGCCGAAGGGCGGCTCGCCCCGGACGGACCCCGGCTGGTGCTGGTCAAGCCGATGACCTACATGAACCTCTCCGGCGGGCCGGTGGCAGGGCTGTGCCGCTACCTGAAGGTGCCGGCCGAGCGGGTGCTGGTGGTGCACGACGACCTCGACCTGCCCTACGGCGTCCTGCGGGCCAAGAGGGGTGGTGGCGAGGGCGGGCACAACGGCCTGCGGTCGGTGACCCGGTCGCTCGCCACCCGTGACTACCTGCGGGTGCGCTTCGGCATCGGCCGGCCGCCCGGCAGCCAGGACCCGGCCGACTACGTGCTGTCGGACTTCTCCACGCAGCAGCGCCGGGATCTGGAGTACCTGGTGGACCGGGCGGCCGACTTCACCGAGGCGATCCTGCGCGACGGCCTGGAGCCGGCCCAGAACCGGTTCCACGGCAGCCCGGCCTGACCCTGGCCTCCGCCCACCCGGGGCGCCGACCCGTCGCGCCACGCACCGCCGCGGCCGACACACCGGGGCGCCGACACGCCGACGTAACGCGCCCCTGTGATCCCCCGTTGGGCAGCACGGCCCGTCCGAGTGACGACGGGCGTGGTGTGCGGTCGAACGGGGGGCGACGGTGCACGAACAGGGAACGTCGGTACGCGAGGACCAGCCTGCGGCCGGGTGGGTGTGGGAGCCGGCGGGCGCGTCGGTGCACGGGCGGGCGGGCGCACCGGTCGGGGGGCCGCAACCCGGGGTGGCCGGTGGGCCGACCGGGACGGCGCCCACCCGGCGGCGGCCCAGCCCGGGCCCGGGCCTGCGGCCGGATCCCGGTCTACGGCCGGGCCCCGGCCACCGACCGTCCGCGCCGCAACCGGACCTGCGGGGTCGGGCCCGTCGCCGGCCGGGGGCGCACCGCCCGCGCCGGCGCCGTCGGTCGTGGGAGGCCGCCTACCTGCGTACCCTGCTGCTCGCCGATCTGGCGGTGGGACTCGCCGCGGGCGCGACCGCGCTCGCCGCCCGGTTCGACGCCGGCCACCCGTCGCACCGGGTCTACCTGCTGGTCTCGCTCTTCTTCCCGGTGGTGCTCGTCGCCGCTCTGGCGGCCAACCGCGCGTACGAACGCCGCTTCCTGTACGTGGGCACCGAGGAGTACCAGCGGGTGATCCGGGCCGGCCTGTGGCTGGTGTCGCTGGCCGCGGTGGTCTCCTACGTCTTCGACATCCCGCTGGCCCGTGGTTGGCTGCTGGTGACGATGCTGGCCGCCACCGTCGCCTGCGTCCTGGTGCGGTTCGCCGTCCGCCGGCAGCTGCACCTGGCGCGCGCCCACGGCCGACGCCTGCGTCGGGTCGTCGCGGTCGGCCACCCGGGAGCGGTGCGGGACCTGGCCGACCGGCTCAGCCGGGAGCCCTACCACGGGTTCCGCGTGGTGGGTGCCTGCCTACCCGCGGGCCACCGGCCGGGTCCGGGTGGACCGGCGCTGCTCGGGACGTTCGCCGACGTCGGCCGCGCGGTGGCGGCCGCGGACGCCGACACCGTGATCGTGCTGGCCTGCCCGGAGCTGGACGGAGCGGCGCTGCGGCGGTTGGCCTGGGAGCTGGAGCGCTACGACACCGACCTCATCGTCGCCAGCTCGCTGGTGGACGTGGCCGGCAGCCGCACCACCATCCGACCGGTGGACGGGCTTCCGCTGCTGCACGTGGAGCACCCCCGGCTGTCCGGCGGCGCCCGGGTGGTCAAGGAGCTGGTCGACCGGGTCGGGGCCCTGGTGCTGCTCGTCCTGCTCGCGCCGCTGCTGGTGGCGCTGGCGGTGTGGATCCGGTGGGACTCACCGGGTCCGGCGCTGTTCCGGCAGGTACGCGTGGGCCGCGGCGGCCGGCGGTTCGTCATCTACAAGTTCCGCACCATGCAGGTGGACGCCGAGCAGCGCCTGGCCGAGCTGCGGCACCTCAACGAGCACGACGGCGTCCTGTTCAAGATCCGGAACGACCCGCGGGTGACCCGAGCGGGCCGGTGGCTGCGCCGGTTCTCCCTGGACGAGCTGCCCCAGCTCATCAACGTCCTCAAGGGACAGATGTCGTTGGTGGGGCCGCGCCCGCCGCTGCCGGACGAGGTGGCCCGCTACCCGGCCGACGCCCGCCGTCGGCTGGCCGTCAAGCCGGGCATGACCGGGCTCTGGCAGGTGTCCGGACGCGCCGACCTGCCGTGGGAGGAGGCGGTGCGACTGGACCTGTGGTACGTGGAGAACTGGTCGCTCACCTTGGATCTGGTCATCCTCCTGCGTACGCTGACCGCGGTGTACCGCGCCTCCGGCGCGTACTGAGAGCGCGGCCCGCCAGCCGGTGGGCCGCGCCAGACCACGGACCTGCGGGGAAGGCGGCGGGTGAGACAGACGGCCGACGACGTGGCGGTCGCCCGGTCGGTGGCGGTGGCGGCCGGGCGGCGCCTGCTCGAGCTGCGGCAGCGGCTCGGCACCGCCGACCCGGACCGGCTGCGCGCCGAGGGGGACCGGACCGCCCACGAACTGATCACACAGGAGCTCGCCCGGCGGCGGCCCGGCGACGCGGTGCTGTCGGAGGAACAGGTGGTCGACGATCCCGCGCGGCTGGTCGCCGACCGGGTCTGGATCGTGGACCCGCTCGACGGCCCCCGGGGCGACGGCCGCGGTGGCGACGAGTGGGCGGTACAGGTGGCGCTGTGGGTCCGCGGTCGGGGGCTGGTGGCCGGGGCGTTGGCGCTGGCGGCGCTGGACCGGGTGCTGGTGACCGACCCGCCGCCACGGCCGGCACCGCCGGTCGACGGTCGGCCGCTGCGCCTGGTCGTCAGCCGCACCCGCAAGCCGCCCTACCTGGAGCAGCTCGCCGCCGACCTGGGAGCCGAGGTGGTGCGGATGAGTTCGGTCGGGGTGAAGGTGGCAGCGGTGATCGACGGCGAGGCCGACGCGTACCTGCACGACGGCGGGCAGCACGAGTGGGACTCGGCGGCCCCGGTGGCGGTGGCGCAGGCCGCGGGGCTGCACGCCTCCCGGATCGACGGCTCACCGCTGGTCTACAACCGACCGGACCCCGCCCTACCCGACCTGGTCGTGTGCCGGCCTGAGCTGGCCGGACCGCTGCTGGCGGCGGTCGCCGCCCACCGTGGCTGAAGTGGACGGTCACGGCCTGGACAAGGGCGGATACCCTCAGCTATTGACACCTCCGCAGATGCGGCACTAGCGTGCGGTTTCATGCCGCACATTCGGATCAACGGGTGGCCCGGACGCCGAGGAGGCCGCGCTGGCGCCTTCCGCGGGATCCGCGCGGCGGCCGTCCTCCTCGCCGGCGCGCTGGCGCTCACCGGGTGCGCCGGCGACGACACCGGATCCGGTGGCGCACCGGCGGCCGGCGACGACGTGCGCGGGACGGTCACCGTGTTCGCCGCCGCCTCCCTCACCGAGGCGCTCGGCACGCTCGCGGAACAGTTCGAGGACGGCCATCCCGGGGCGAGGGTCGTCGTCAACTTCGCCGGCAGCTCCACCCTCGCCGCCCAGATCATCGAGGGTGCGCCGGCTGACGTGTTCGTCTCCGCCGACCTGGCCACCATGCAGCGGGTCGTCGACGCCGGGCTGGTCGAGGGGGAGCCGACCGTGCTGGTCCGCAACCAGCTGGTCATCGCCGTGCCGGTGGGCAACCCGCACGGCATCCGCGACCTCGCCGACCTCGCCGACCCGGCCCTCAAGGTGGCGCTGTGCGCCGAGCAGGTGCCCTGCGGCGCCGCCGCCCGCACCGTGCTCGACGCCGCCGGGGTCCGGCTCACCCCGGTGACCCTGGAGCGCGACGTCAAGGCAGCGCTGTCCAAAGTGACGCTGGGCGAGGTGGACGCGGCGCTGGTCTACCGCACCGACGCCGCCGCGTCCCCCGAGGTCGAGGGCATCGAGTTCGCCGCCTCCGCCCGGGCCGTCAACGACTACCCGGTCGCGGTGCTGCGCGACGCGCCCAACCCCACCGCTGCGCGGGCGTTTCTCGAGTTCCTCTTCTCCGAGGCGGGCACCGCGGTGCTCGTCGAGGCTGGGTTCCAGCTGCCGTGACCGCCATGACCGCCATCGATCCTCCCTCGACCGACCGGGCGCCCGTCGCCCGGCCGGTCCCCCGCACCACCCGGGTCCCGGTGACGCTGCTCGTGCCCGCGCTGCTGGGCCTGGCGTTCCTCGTCGTCCCGCTCGCAGGGCTGCTGGCCCGCACACCGTGGGCCAGCCTGCCGCAGCGGCTGACCGATCCCACGGTGCTCGACGCCCTGTGGCTGTCGCTGCGGACCGCCACCGTGGCCACCCTGCTGTCCGTGGTGCTGGGCGTGCCGGTCGCCTGGCTGCTGGCCCGGGTCGAGTTCCCCGGCAAGAGCCTGGTCCGGGCGCTGGTCACCGTGCCGATGGTCCTGCCACCGGTGGTCGGCGGCGTGGCGCTGCTGGTGGTGTTCGGCCGCCGCGGGCCGATCGGCGCCTGGCTGGACAGCACCTTCGGCATCACCCTGCCGTTCTCCACCGCCGGCGTGGTGGTGGCGGTGATGTTCGTGGCGATGCCCTTCCTCATCATCTCGGTGGAAGGTGCGCTGCGCGGCGCCGACGTCCGGTACGAGGAGGCGGCGGCCACCCTCGGCGCCAGTAGGCGGATGGTCTTCACCCGGGTCACCGTGCCGATGGTGGCCCCGGGCATCGCCGCCGGCGCGGTGCTGTGCTGGGCGCGGGCGCTCGGCGAGTTCGGCGCCACCATCACGTTCGCCGGCAACTTCCCCGGCCGCACCCAGACCATGCCGCTCGCCGTCTACCTGGCCCTGGAGACCGACCTGGAGGCCGCCATCGTGCTCAGCCTCATCCTGCTCGCGGTCTCGGTCGCCATCCTCGCCGCCCTGCGTGACAGGTGGGTGACCCGACCATGACCGACACCCCGCTGCTCGACGCCCGGCTCGTCGTCACCCGGGGCGACTTCCGGCTCGACCTCCCCCTGTCGGTGGCCGCCGGGGAGGTGGTCGCGCTGCTGGGCCCCAACGGGGCCGGCAAGACCACCGCCCTGCGGGCGCTGGCCGGCCTGACCCCGCTCACCGACGGCTGGATCCACCTGGCCGACCGCACCCTCGACCACCCCGCAAGCGGTGTCCGGGTGGCGCCGGAGCGCCGGCGCATCGGGGTGGTGTTCCAGGACTACCTGCTCGTCCCCCACCTGAGCGCGCTGGACAACGTCGCGTTCGGCCTGCGCGCCCGCGGCACGCCCCGCCGCACCGCCCGCCGGCAGGCGGCCGGGTGGCTGGAGCGGGTGGGGCTCACCGCGTACGCCGACCGACGCCCACGGCAGCTGTCGGGCGGACAGGCGCAGCGGATCGCCCTGGCCCGCGCGCTCGCGGTCGACCCGGTGCTGCTGTTGCTGGACGAGCCGCTGGCGGCGCTGGACGCCCGGACCAGGCTGGAGACCCGCTCAGAGCTGCGCCGCCACCTGCGGGCCCACGCAGGCGCCACGCTGCTCGTGACCCACGACCCGCTGGACGCGCTCGTGCTCGCCGACCGGCTGGTCATCCTCGAGGACGGCCGCGTCGTCCAGCAGGGTGACGCGGCCAGCGTCACCACCCGGCCGCGTACCGACTACGTGGCCCGGCTGGTCGGCCTCAACCTCTTCCGTGGCCGGGGAGAGGACGACACCGTCACCGTCACCACCGACGGCATGTCGCCCGGCCGGCTGCGCCTCGCGGTGCCCGAGCCGGTCAAGGGGGACGTGTTCGTCGCGTTCCCGCCGTCCGCGGTCGACCTGCGCCCGCAGCCGCCCGCCGGCAGCCCGCCGAACACCTGGCAGGCCACCATCGCCGGGGTGCACCACCACGGCGACCGGCTGCGGGTCGAACTCGCCGGACCCGTCACCGCCGTCGCCGACCTGCCCCCGGCCGCCGCCGCCCGACTGCGCCTGGACCCGGGTGCGCAGGTGTGGGCCACCGTCCCGGCCGACGGCATCCGGTCGTACCCGGTCGAGTATCCGGCCGACGACGCGTACCCCGTCGGCCCGGAACCGGCCGGTTACGGTCGCGCCGGCGGCAGGAAACCGACCCGCTCGTAGACGGTGGTCAGCGTCTCCGACGCCACCGCCCGCGCCTTCTCCGCGCCCACCGCCAGCACCCGGTCCAGCTCCGCCGGGTCGTCCAGGTACTCGCGGGTGCGCTGCTGGAACGGGGTGACGAACTCGACCACCACCGCGGCGAGGTCCTTCTTGAGGTCGCCGTACCCCTTGCCCTCGTACGCCGCCTCCAGCTCGGCGATGGTGCGCCCGGACAGCGCCGCGTAGATCGTGAGCAGGTTGGAGACGCCCGGTTTGTTCTCCGGGTCGTACCGGATCTCCCGGCCGGCGTCGGTCACCGCCGAGCGGATCTTCTTCGCCGACCGCGCCGGGTCGTCCAGCAGCTCGACGAGGCCCGCCGGCGAGGCGGCCGACTTGGACATCTTCGAGGTCGGGTCCTGCAGGTCGGCGATCTTGGCGGTCTCCCGGAGGATGTACGCCTCGGGCACGGTGAACGTGTGGCCGAACGTGTTGTTGAACCGCTGCGCCAGGTCCCGGGTCAGCTCCAGGTGCTGCCGCTGGTCCTCCCCGACCGGCACCGCGTCGGCCTGGTAGAGCAGGATGTCGGCCGCCTGCAGGATCGGGTAGGTGAACAGGCCCACGCTGGCCCGCTCCGCGCCCTGCTTGGCCGCCTTGTCCTTGAACTGCGTCATGCGGGACGCCTCGCCGAACCCGGTCAGGCAGCCCAGCACCCAGGCCAGCTGCGGGTGCTCCGGCACGTGCGACTGCACGAACAGCGTGCACAGCTTCGGGTCCAGCCCGGCGGCCAGCAGCTGCGCCGCGGCCACGCGGGTGCGGCGCCGCAGCGCCTCCGGGTCGTGGCCGGTGGTGATGGCGTGCAGGTCCACCACGCAGTAGTACGCGTCGTGTGTCTCCTGCATCGCCACCCAGCTGCGCAGCGCCCCCAGGTAGTTGCCCAGGTGGAACGAGTCGGCGGTGGGTTGGATGCCGGACAGTACGCGCGGCCGGTCACGCTCGGACATGGCGTGATCCTATGTGCGTCGCGGGCCCGGGAACAAACGGAATATCCCGACTGCGGCTAGCGGCGGCGGAGCAAAAACGTCTCCAGGCTTCCGCCGCCGCTGCGGCGCTAGCGGCGGCGGAGCAGAAACATCAGCAGGCTCAGGCCCACCGACAGCAGGATCATCGAGGTGAGCGGGACGTAGATCCGCGTGTTCCCGCTCTCGATCCGGATGTCGCCGGGCAGGCGGCCGAACCAGGACAGCACCCCGGACCAGGCCAGCAGCCCGACGACCGCGATCGCCACGCCGATCCCGACCAGCCAGAGCCCCACGTCACGCCCCACGTCTCAAGGATGCCGCAGCCGGCGCCACACCCCGGGCCGCGGTCATCCGCGGTGAGGTCTCCGGCCGGCGGTTCGTCGCGGCGCGGTCCCGGGACCAAGGGCTCTGCCGCGGCGGTGGGCGCCTCCGGTAGGTTGCCGACCATGGAGATCCTCCGACTGGTCCTGCTGTACGGGCACCTGATCGGCTTCGCCCTGGTGCTCGGCGCCTCCGTCGCGCAGCTCGTCACCGGCACCCTGCGCATCAACGCCACCATGCTGTGGGGCTCGCTGCTGGTGCTGCTGACCGGTATCGCGCTGGCCGCCCCGATCCGCCCCGAGGAGTTCCAGCCGAGCCCGGCCAAGCTCGGCGTCAAGCTGCTGCTGGCGCTGTCGATCGCCATCATGGTGTGGGCGCCGCGGCGGCGTGCCGTGGTCAACCGTGGCCACTTCCTGGCCATCATCGGCCTGACCCTGGTGAACGCCGGGGTGGCGGTCTTCTGGTAGTCGCGGCCTGACCGGGGGCGTCCGGTGACGACGGGGGTGGACTGGGCGGCGCTACGCGAGGCGGCCGTACGCGCCCGGGCCGGCGCGTACGCGCCCTACTCGGGCTTCCCGGTGGGCGCGGCCGCCCTCGTCGACGACGGCCGCACGGTCACCGCCTGCAACGTGGAGAACGCCTCCTACGGGCTCAGCCTGTGCGCCGAGTGCGGCCTGGTGTCGGCGCTGCACGCCACCGGCGGCGGCCGACTTCTCGCGGTGTCCTGTGTGGATGCTTCGGGAGCGCCGCTGCCGCCCTGCGGCCGGTGCCGGCAGCTGCTGCTGGAGCACGGCGGCCCCGACTGTCTGATCGACGCCGAACCCGCCCCCCGTCGGCTCGCCGAGCTGCTGCCGGCGGCGTTCTCCACGGGCGACCTGGACCGGATCCGGAGGCACCACCCGTGAGCGGCGACGTCCTCACCGCGGTGGACGTGATCCGCACCAAACGCGACGGCGGGGTGCTCTCCGACGCGCAGATCGACTGGGTGGTCGCCGCGTACACCCGCGGCGAGGTGGCCGACGAGCAGATGGCGGCGTTGGCCATGGCGATCCTGCTCAACGGGATGACACCGGCGGAGACCGCCCGTTGGACCCGCGCCATGGTCGCCTCCGGCCGCCGGATGGACCTTTGCGACC
>CAZSNW010000020.1:0-19704 GCA_964608245.1 uncultured Micromonosporaceae bacterium | reverse complement strand
GGGTACCAGCCCCCCAAGTGGGTGGGGCGCTGCCCGGAGTGCGGCGAGTGGGGTTCGGGGGTGGAGAGCGGCCCGCCCGCGTCGGTGGCCGGCCGCGCCGTGGCGGCCCGCGCGCCGGTCGAGCCGGCCCGGCCGATCACCAGCTACAGCTCGGCGCCGGCGCCGGCGCGTCCGACCGGGGTGGGTGAGCTCGACCGGGTGCTCGGCGGCGGCCTGGTACCCGGCGCGGTGGTGCTGCTCACCGGTGAGCCCGGGGTCGGCAAGTCGACCCTGCTGCTGGACGTGGCGCGGCGGTGGGCCGAGACGGTGACCGACGCCGGTCCGGCGCTGGTGGTCTCCGCCGAGGAGTCGGTGAACCAGGTGCGGCTGCGCGCCGAGCGGATCGGCGCCCTGCACGAGCGTCTGTACCTCGCCTCCGAGACCGACCTGGCGGCGGTGCTCGGCCACCTCGACGCGGTACGCCCCGGCCTGCTCGTGCTCGACTCGGTGCAGACGGTGTCCGCGGCCGGGGTGGACGGCGTACCCGGCGGGGTGACCCAGGTGCGCGCGGTGACCGCGGCCCTGGTGTCGGTGGCCAAGGAACGGGACCTGTCCGTGGTACTGGTCGGGCACGTCACCAAGGAGGGCACGGTCGCCGGTCCGCGGGTACTGGAGCACCTGGTCGACGTGGTCCTGCAGTTCGAGGGCGACCGGCACTCGTCGCTGCGGCTGGTGCGGGGCCTGAAGAACCGCTTCGGCCCGGCCGACGAGGTCGGCTGCTTCGAGATGCACGAGCGGGGCATCACCGGGCTGCCCGACCCGTCCGGCCTGTTCGTCAACCGGCACCCCGACGGGGTGCCCGGCACCTGCGTGACGGTGGCGATGGAGGGCCGCCGGGCGCTGGTGACCGAGGTGCAGGCGCTCAAGGGTGCGGCGGTGCCCGGATCCCCCCGGCGCACCGTGAGCGGTCTGGACCCGGCACGGCTGGCGATGCTGCTGGCGGTGCTGCAGCGCTGCCGGCCGGCGATCCGCCTGCACGACCACGAGGTGTTCGCCGCCACGGTCGGTGGCATCCGGGTGGTGGAGCCGGCCGCGGACCTGGCGCTGGCGCTGGCGGTCGCCTCCAGCGCGCTCAACTTCCCGATCGCCCCGGACCTGGTGGCGGTGGGGGAGGTGGGTCTGACCGGGGAGGTACGCCGGGTGTCGGCGCTGCCGCGCCGGCTGGCGGAGGCGGCCCGGCTCGGCTACCGGCGGGCGCTCGTGCCGCCGGGCTCCGACCCCGCACCGCCGGGCATCACCGCGTACCAGGTGGCCGATCTTGCGGCCGCGCTGGACCTGGCCGCGCGCTCGTGACGCCGGGCCGTGACAGTGACCGTTGACTATCACACACCCGACGGCACCGTATCGACGGTACGCGGTACGGGGTCTCTAGACTAGGCGGGTGGCTACCGATCGGCGGCCTGAGGGGTGGCAAGCGAACAGCGCGCTGCCCGAGAGTGGCCTGGTTCGGGCGCGCCTGAGCAAGGATCCCCTGCGCGCGAACCTCGCGCTCATGGCGCCGGGGACCGCGCTGCGCGACGGCCTGGAGCGGATCCTCCGCGGCCGCACCGGGGCCCTCATCGTGCTGGGCTACGACGAGGTTGTCGAATCCCTGTGCACCGGCGGCTTCCCGCTGGACGTGGAGTTCTCCGCCACCCGGCTCCGGGAGCTGTGCAAGATGGACGGCGCGGTGGTGCTCTCCAGCGAGGGCACCCGGATTCTGCGCGCCGGGGTGCACCTGATGCCCGACCCGAGCATCCCGACCGAGGAGTCCGGCACCCGCCACCGTACGGCCGAGCGGGTGGCCAAGCAGACCGGGTACCCGGTGATCTCGGTCAGCCAGTCGATGAACATCATCGGGCTGTACCTCAACGGCCAGCGGCACGTGCTCGACGACTCGGCAGCCATCATGTCCCGTGCCAACCAGGCACTGGCCACGTTGGAGCGCTACAAGAACCGGCTCGACGAGGTCAGCGGCACGCTGTCCGCGCTGGAGATCGAGGACCTGGTCACCACCCGGGACGCGGTGACGGTGGTGCAGCGGCTGGAGATGGTCCGCCGGATCGCCGACGAGATCGCCGGCTACGTGGTGGAGCTCGGCGTGGACGGCCGGCTGCTGGCCCTCCAGCTCGACGAACTCATGGCCGGTGTGGAGGCCGACCGCACCCTGGTGGTGCGCGACTACCTGCCGCCGGGGCGGACGCTGGAGGAGGCGTTCGAAGCGCTCGACCAGCTCTCCGCGACCGATCTCGTCGACCTGGTCCTGGTCGCCGAGGCGATGGGCTACCCGGGCACCGCGGAGGCGCTGGACGCGCCGGTCAGCCCGAAGGGTCTGCGGCTGCTGACCCGGGTACCGCGCCTACCGCCCAGCGTGGCCGACCGGCTGGTGGAGCACTTCGGCAGCCTCCAGCGGCTGCTCGGCGCGTCGGTGGAGGAGCTGCGGACGGTCAACGGGGTCGGTGACGCCCGCGCCCGGATGGTCCGGGAGGGGCTGTCCCGGCTGGCCGAAGCCTCCATCCTGGAACGCTACGTCTGACCACCGCTGGCGACCGACGCGCTCGACGCCCGCCCGGCCTGGTCGCCGTGCCCGCTCGGCCCGGTCGGCGTCAGTGCTCCCCGCCCAGGTCCATCGGCTGGCGCGGCTCGGGTGACAGCGGCGGCGCCATGGTCAGGCGCATGCTGGCCTGCGCGCCGTTGCTGAAGGTGAAGGTGACCGGCATGATCGTCGTGGCGGTCACCGGCGCGGTCAGCCCGGTGGCCCGCAGCTGGAGCTGGAGGACCCCGCCCGCGGGGATCACGGTGTCGCCGACCGCGGTCAGCGCGGTCGCGCCCTCCGCGGTGGCCTGGATCAGCCGCACCGGCTGGTCGGTCTCGTTGACCAGGACGGCCTCCACCAGGGCCTCACCCTGCGCCGGGTAACCCCCGGCGCGGTAGACGATGAGGGCGTTGCGCACCGACACGGAGCCGTCGGAGGCCTCCGTGTCCACACCCGGGATGGAGGGCAGCGTCCGCGATGTGAGGCTGTCCTGCCCCGCGCCGCACCCCGAGACCACCAGCGCCAGTACCGCCGCGACCGCCGTGAGGGCCGCACCGCGTGGCTCCACCCGCATCGTCGCTCCTTCGCCGGGTCGTCACTGTCGCGCACACAGACTAGCGTCCCGGTTTCCGGGCCCTGACCGGGTGCCCTCCACGCCGTGACGTCCCACCGGGACCGCGGCAGGGTGTCACCGGATCGCCCCGGCGACCAGCAGCAGCCCCACCACGACCAGCGCCAGCGCCTGGAACACCCGGAACGGCGCGGTGGTGCGCCGTCCGACCGCGACGGCGCGGCGGACGGTGTACCACGCCACCGGCGTCGCCGGGACGAACCCGGCCAGCGCCGCCAGTGCCCACCACGCCGGCGGCCCGGGCGGCCCGGCCACCAGCACCGCCCCGGCGGCCAGCAGCAGCACCCCGGCGGCGGCCACCGACCCGTCCACCCCGAGTCGGTGCGGCAGGCCGCGTACGCCGGTGGCCTCGTCGTCGGCGAGGTCGGGCAGGGCGTTGGCGAAGTGGGCGCCGGCGCCGAACAGCGCCCCGGCCAGCGGCAGCCAGGCCGGCACCGGCGCCGGCACCGACAGCACCACGAACGCCGGCAGGGCCGCGAACGACACCGCGTACGGCAGCGGCGACACCACGGTCCGCTTCAGCGGCCAGTTGTACGCCATCGCGCTGGCGAGCCCGACCACCGCCACCGCGAGCGGCCCGACACCCAGCGGCGCCGCGCACACCGGGACGGCCACCGCGGTCACCACCGCGGCGACGGCCACCGTCCGCCGGGACACCCGCCCGGCGGCGACCGGCTTGTCCGTGCGGCCGACCGCGGCGTCCCGGCGGGCGTCGACGGCGTCGTTGGCCCACCCGACCGCCAGCTGGCTGGCGGCGACGGTGGCCACCACCAGCGCGCCCGACCCGACCCGGTGGCCGGCGGCGGCCGCCAGCGCGGCGGCGACCACGGTCACCGACAGCGCCGGCTCCGGGTGGCTGGCGCGCAGCAGTGCGATCACCATGTGCGGATCACCACCTCGCAGTCAACACCGGTATGTCCGATGTCGCGACCCGACACGGTGTCCGCGTGTCATCGTCCGGTCACTGGCTGTCTGTCGGGTTTCGTGCCAGGCTCGGTTCATGGCCGTACCCCGGCGCCCGCGCAACGACCCGGCGCAGTACGACGACCTGGCCGACGAGTGGTGGCGACCGGGCGGGGTGTTCGCCGCACTCCACTGGCTCGCCCGTGCCCGGGCGGCCCTCATCCCGCCCGCCTCCCGGCCGGAGGCGGTCCTGGTCGACATCGGATGCGGAGCCGGCCTGCTCGCCCCGCACGTCGCGGGCAAGGGGTACCGGCACGTCGGCGTGGACCTGGTGGCCTCGGCGCTGGCCCAGGCGGCCGCGCACGGGGTGACGCCGGTGCAGGGAGACGCCACCGCGGTGCCGCTGCCGGACGGCTGCGCCGACGTGGTCGTCCTCGGGGAGGTGCTGGAGCACGTCACCGACCTGCCGGCGGCGGTACGGGAGGCGTGCCGGGTCCTGCGCCCGGGCGGGCTGCTGGTCGCCGACACGATCAACGCCACGCCTGTCGCCCGGCTGCTGCTGGTGACGGTGGCCGAGCGGATTCCCGGGGGTGCCCCACCGGGGATCCACGACCCGGACCTGTTCGTGGACCCGGACCGTCTGGTGGCCGAGGCCGCCCGGCACGGCGTGACGCTGCGGGTCCGGGGCGTACGCCCGGCCCTGTTCGCGATGGCGCGGTGGCTGGTCACCCGGCGCGGCGAGGTGCCGGTCGTGCCGACCTGGACCACCGCGGTGCTCTACCAGGCCTGGGGACGGCGCGCCGACGGGAGGGATGGCGAAACGTGAGTGATCTTGCGGCCACGGCGGCGCGGCTGGCGCCGCGGTTCGCAGCGCGGGCGGCCGCCTACGACGCCGCCGGCGAGTTCCCGGTGGAGGACTTCGCGGACCTGCGCCGGGCCGGTCTGATGGGCCTGCTGGTGCCGGCCCGGCTGGGTGGCGCAGGCGCCGGCTTCTCCGAGTACGCGTCGGTGGCGTACGAACTGGCCCGCGGCAACGGGGCGACCGCGCTGGTGTTCAACATGCACGTCTCGGTGACCGGGGCGCTTTCGGCGTTCGACGAGGCCACCGCGGCGGCGCTGGGCGTGCCGTCGGAGGCGCTCGCCGCCCGCGACCGGATGCTCGCCGCGGCCGCCGAGGGCGCGTGGTACGCGGTGGCGATGAGCGAGCGGGGCGCCGGGTCGAGGCTCTCGCGACTGGCCACGGTGTACGAGCCGGTGGCGGACGGGTTCCGGATCCGCGGCAGCAAGACGTTCGTCTCCGGCGCCGGGTTCGCCGACGCGTACCTGGTGGCGGCCCGGCGGGCCGACGACCCGTCGGTGGTGTCGCAGTTCCTGGTGCCGGCGGACACGCCCGGGCTGCGGGTGGAGCGCACCTGGGACGCGCTGGGGATGCGCGCCACCCGCTCCGACGACCTGCACCTGGACGTCACCGTGCCGGCCGACGCGCTGCTCGGCGGGGTGGAGGGCCTGGCGCTGGCGGTGACCCGGCTGATGCCGCACTGGCTGGTCGCCAGTTACGCCGCGGTGTACGTCGGGGTGGCCCAGGCGGCGGTGGACGCGGCGGCCGCCCACGTGGCCGAGCGGGGTCTGGGCGGGCTGCCGTCGGTGCGGGCGCGGCTCGGCCGGGCGGACGCCGCGGTGGCGGCGGCGTGGCTGGTGGTCCAGGAGGCGGCGCGCCGGGTGGACGCCGCGCCGGGGACGGCGGAGACCAACCGCTGGGTGTGGCGGGCGAAGCTGCTCGCCGGCACGACCGCCGCCGAGGTGGCCGCCTCCGTGCTGGAGGCGGCGGGTACCTCCGCCACCCGTCGGGGGCACCCGTTGGAGCGGCTGTTCCGGGACGCCCGGTGCGGGTCGCTGCAGCCGGCGACCTCGGACGTGTGCGCGGACTGGCTGGGTGTCGCGGTGCTCGGCGGCGACCCGGACGAGGAAGGGAGCGCGCCGCGATGGTGACCGGCAACGGACGCTTTACCGCGGTGATCGCGGGGGTGGGGGTGGCGGTGCCGCCGGCGGTCCGCCAGGACGAGCTGTGGCGCAGGTTCTTCGCCGACCGGTACCAGGGCGCGGTGCGGACGCTGGCGGAGCGGATCTTCGCCAACGCCGGGGTGGTGACCCGGCACGCAGCGGTCAACCCGCTGCTGGAGGACGTGTCGGAGTGGTCGACCGCCCGCCGGATGCGCCGGTACCTCACCGAGGCGCTGCCGCTGGGCAAGGAGGCGGTCTCCGCGGCGCTCGCCTCCGCGGGCGTACGCCCCGACGAGGTCGGCCTGCTCGCGGTGTGCTCCTGCACCGGCTACGTGACCCCGGGGCTGGACATCCTGCTCGCGCGCGACCTCGGTCTGCCACCGGACTGCCAGCGGTTGTTCGTCGGGCACATGGGCTGCTACGCGGCCCTGCCCGGGTTGTCGGCGGCGGCCGACGCGGCGTCCCGCAGCGGACGGCCCGGGGTGCTGCTGTGCGCGGAGCTCGCGAGCCTGCACCTGCAGCCGTCGACCGTCGAGACCTCCCAGATCGTGGCGCACGCCCTGTTCTCCGACGCCGCCGCGGCGGTGGTGGTGACCGCGGCCGGCGGCACCGGGTACGAGGTGTGCGACGTGGCCTCGCTCACCGACACCTCCACCGCCGACCAGATGACCTGGGACGTCACCGACCACGGGTTCCGGATGGGGCTGTCGCCGCGGGTGCCGGAGAGTCTGGCGGCCCACGTGGGTCCGTTCGTGGCCGGACTGCTGTCCCGCAACGGCGTCGACCAGGCGGAGGTCGACGGGTGGGCGGTGCACCCGGGCGGGCCGCACATCCTGGACGTCGTGCAACGCCAGCTGAGCCTCTCCGACGAGGCGCTGGCGCCGTCGCGGCAGGTGCTCGCCGACCACGGCAACTGCTCGTCGCCGACCGTCCTGATCATCCTGGACGCGCTGCGGCGGGCCGGCTGCCGCACGGTGGTGGCGATGGCGTTCGGGCCGGGTCTGACGCTGTACGCGGCGCTGCTGCGCCGCCACCGCTGACCGGGGCCGCGGCCGCCCGTAGGGCCCGGCCCGCTCCCGGGCGGGGCGCGTCTTCGCGCGCCGGCTCACCGGGCCAGGCCGGCGAGCAGGTCCCGGAAGGGTTCCACCGACTCGGCCGCCGGTTGGGAGTGCACGATCCGACCCCGGCGGTCCACCAGGACCACCGTCGCGGCGTTGGTGGGCGGCGCACCGAGCTCCAGCCGGTTGCGCAGCACCCCTTCGGCGTCCACCAGCCGGGTGGGTTCCTGGGTCGGGTCCGTACCGCCGGCGGGGTCGCTGTCGCCGCCCTCGACGACCACCACCCGGACGCCGGGCGGGGCGGCCGCCACGGTCTCGGCGATCAGCTCCGTGCACCGGCACCGTTCCACGAGCACGATCACCATCGGGCGGAGGGTGCTCAGGTCGGTGGGGGTCCCCTGCCGGTCGGTGAGCGTGACCGCCGGCATCGCGGGCAGCTCGATCGGCTGCGACCGCCGCAGACCGGCCGCACCCGACCAGGCCAGGACGAACAGGCTGACCAGGGTGACGGCCACCGCGACGCACAGGACCAGCAGCGGCACCCCGTGGCCGGGTTCGCCGGGGCCGCCGCGCACGCGACGCCGCCACGCCCGCCGACGCCGGAGCGCACGCAGCTCGGCCCGGACCTGCTCCGCCTCCTCGGCCAGCGCGGACGCATCGTCCGGGATGACCACGTCGGCGGGCAGCTCAGGCAGGCCGAGGCCGTCGTCCGGGCCCCGGTCGCCGTCGGGCGTCGGGTCGCCGTCGCGGTGTACAGCCATGCGGACTCCCTGCGCGGTAGGTCCCGCCTCCACCCCACTGTCGCCGATCCGGACCTGGTTCGCCATGCGATCCCGGGACCGGGCACACCGGGCGTACCGGACGGCTCGCCACGCCGTGGAAGCGACCGGTACGGACGTTCCGTGCCGGCGGTGACCGGATGACCGGGCGACCACGTGCGGTAGCCGATCATGTGCGCTGACCTGCGACAACGCTCTCACCGCCGGTAGAGCCGGAGAAACAAGCCATGTTATCCTGGACACAGCGAAAGGGGCTTCGAACCAATGGATTTCAGTGTCGGCGAGACCGTTGTCTACCCCCACCACGGGGCCGCACTCATCGAGGCAATCGAGACCCGGATCGTCAAGGGCGAGGAGAAGAAGTATCTCGTTCTCAAGGTCGCCCAGGGTGATCTGACCGTCCGGGTGCCCGCGGAGAACGCCGAGATCGTCGGGGTGCGAGAGGTGGTCGGCGAGGAGGGCCTGGAGAAGGTCTTCGAAGTTCTCCGTGCTCCCCACACGGAGGAGCCGACCAACTGGTCGCGGCGCTACAAGGCGAACCTCGAGAAGCTCGCCTCCGGTAACCCGCTCAAGGTCGCCGAGGTGGTCCGGGATCTCTGGCGGCGGGAGCGGGAGCGTGGGCTCTCCGCCGGTGAGAAGAGGATGCTCGCCAAGGCGCGCGACATCCTCGTCGGTGAGGTCGCGCTCTGCGAGAAGAGCACCAAGGAGGAGGCGGAGATCCTCCTCGACAAGGTCCTGATGGAGACGTGAGCCCGGCACGGGTGGGCCGGTGACCGCCACGGCGGTCGCTCCGGTCGACGCGCCGGCGGGGTGCGTCGCATGACCGGGTTCGTGATGCCGCGTGTCGGCGTCGGCGTGGACGTCCACGCGTACGAGCCGGGCCGGCCGTGCCGGGTGGCCGGGTTGGACTGGCCGGGCGAGACCGGGCTGGCCGGTCATTCGGACGGGGACGTGGTCGCCCACGCGATGTGCGACGCGCTGCTGTCCGCAGCCGGCCTCGGCGACCTCGGTCACCTGTTCGGTACCGGTCGCCCCGAGTGGCGCGACGCGCCGGGGACCCGGCTGCTCGCGGTGGTGGTGGAGCGGCTCCACGAGGCGGGTTTCACCATCGGGAACGTCTCCGTGCAGGCCGTGGGCGTCGCTCCGAAGATCGCCACCCGGCGGGCGGAGGCGGAGCGGGTATTATCCACAGTGGTCGGTGCACCGGTGTCGGTCTCGGGCACCACCACCGACGGTCTCGGTTTCACCGGTCGCGGTGAGGGTCTGGCCGCCGTGGCGGTGGCGCTCGTCGTGCCGCCGCACCAGGGAGGCGGCACGACCGGGGGGTGACCCTCAACGCTCCACTGTGCCAGGTTAGGATTCGTGCGTGTCCGACCTGTCCGACTCCCCGTTGAGGCGCGCCGAGCTGCTGGCCGATCTCGGCCGGTTCGACGAGGCGGCCGAGGAGCTGGCGGACGCGCCCTCTGACGACGTGGCGGCGCACATTCTTCTGGCGCGGATCCGGCTGGCGGCCGGTCGGCCGCTGGAGGCGCTCGCCGCCGCCGACGCGGCCGTGGCCGCCGACCCCCACGACATCGAAGCCCTCGTGGTACGCGGCATGGCGCTCGCCGACCTGGGACGGCGGGAGGAGGCGGCGGCACAGGCCGAACAGATCCTGCACCACGGCCGGGGTATGGGCTACGCGTGCACGAGCGCGGCCGCGATCCTTGCCGAGGTACGCAACGGCCAGGCGGCCCTGGACGCCGCCTGGGAGGGCGTCCGCCTCACCCCGGACCAGCCCCGGGCTCACCTCGTGCTGGGAGTGGTGGCGGCCCGTCTCGGACTGAACGCGCTCGCCCGGCGCGCCTACCGCGAGGCGCTGGCGCTCGATCCGCGGCTGGCGCGCACCACGGTGGTCGCCGGGGTGGTGCAGAAGGAGCACGACCGCTACCTGGAGGCGCTCTCCCGGGTGCTGAAGGGGCGGGTCGCACCGGCGCCGCCGCGGGGCACCCGGCCGGCCCCGGACGCCCGGAGGACCGTCGGGTACGCGGCGGCGTACGCCCTCGGCGCCTGCCTGATGTCGGCGTGGGCCCACACGGTGGGCATCGGCGCCGGCGTGGTCTCGGTGCTGCTGGCCCTCGCCGGGCTGGTCGGCCCGGTGGCGGCGTGGTCGAGGCTGCAGAGCGCGGCCCGCGCCGGAGCCGGTGTCGACCGCCGGTGGGGCGCGGTCGCGGTGGGGGCACTGGCGGCCGTGCCGGTACTGCTCGTGGCCGGCGCGGTGGTCGGGGCGGCGTGGCCGCTGGCGCCGGCGCTGCTGGCCGGACTGGTCGCCGCGGTGGCGGCCGGCCGGTCGACGTCACGCTGACCCGCGGGCCGGCCGGACCGCCGTACCGACCGACCCGCGGGCCGATCGCGACGCGTCAGTTCCCGGGCATCCGCGCCCAGGTCCAGGCGTAGTTCTCGTCCTCCACGTCGAACGCGGGCTCGCACAGCTCCAGCGGCCGGAACGTGTCCACCATCACCGCGAGCTCGTCGAAGAACTCCACCCCGATGGAGCGCTCGGGCGCACCCGGCTGCGGACCGTGGGTGAACCCTCCCGGGTGGAGCGAGATCGACCCCTGCCCGATGCCGGAGCCGCGCCGGGCCTCGTAGTTGCCACCGGTGTAGAACAGCACCTCGTCGGAGTCCACGTTGTGGTGGTTGTAGGGCACCGGGATGGCCAGCGGGTGGTAGTCCACCTTGCGCGGCACGAACGAGCAGACGACGAAGTTCGGGCCCTCGAAGGTCTGGTGGACCGGCGGCGGCTGGTGCACGCGGCCGGTGATCGGCTCGAAGTCGTGGATGGAGAACGCCCACGGGTACAGGCAGCCGTCCCAGCCGACCACGTCGAACGGGTGGTGGGCGTACACGAAGCGGGTCCAGGAGACCCCGCCCCGGGTGCGGTGCTTGACGTAGACCTCCACGTCGGTGCCGTCCTCCAGCAGCGGCTCGGACGGGCCGCGGATGTCACGTTCGCAGTAGGGTGCGTGCTCCAGGAACTGGCCGCGGACCGACAGGTACCGCTTCGGCGGGCCGATGTGACCGGTCGCTTCGACGACGAGCAGCCGCACCGGGCCGCCGACGGGGACCAGCCGGTAGATCACCGAGGTGGGGATGATGCAGTAGTCGCCGGCGCGCAGGTCGAGCGCCCCGAAGGTGCTCTCCAGCCGGGCCTCGCCCTCCTCCAGGTAGAGGCACTCGTCGCCGATGGCGTTGCGGTACAGCGGGGAGGGCTCGTCGGCGACCACGTACGAGATCACGCAGTCGTCGTTGGCGAGCAGCTGCCACCGGTTCAGGACCGCGTCGCCGCCGGTCGGCAGCTTGTGGGTCTGCAGGTGGCGCGGCCGGAGCGGGTGGTTGGGCCGACGTGTGAAGACCTTCGCCTCGTACGGCTCGGCGGCGACGATCGCGGTCGGCAGGTGGCGGTGGTACAGCAGCGAGGAGTCGGACGAGAAGCCCTCCTGGCCCATCAGCTCCTCGGCGTACAGGCTGCCGTCCGGCTGTCGGAACTGGATGTGGCGTTTGGGCGGAACCTCGCCGACCCGGCGGTAGTACGGCACGTCGGCCTCCTCTGTTCCCCTGCGCGAACTTGGGTGTCCGGATATCGGACAAACTTGTCCGTTACCCGTAGCGTCCACTAGGTTGTGGACTCATGTCAACCGATCGCCCTGCGCCGGCACCGGTGTTCCCGCCCGTCCGTGAGGTGCCCCGCCTGCTGCGACGGCTCGTGGACGACGCGGCGGTCTTCCCGCCCGGCAACGCGCCGGTGGACGAGGCGCTGACCGCGCACGCCGGGCACCGCGCCGCCTGGTACGCCGACCTGGTGGGCCCGCTGCTGCTGCCCCTGTCGACCCTGGAGACGCTGTCGGACGTCGCACTGCCCGAGCTCGGGGTGGTCGGTGACACCGGGGTGGCGGCGGCGCGGGCGGCGCTGCGGTCACCGCAGCCGGGGTGGCGCCAGGTGGAGGTGGCGGTCGCCAAGCGCGGCGAGGATCCGCAGCCCGGCCTGCGGGAACTGCTCGCCGACGGGGCCGCCGAGGGCGACCTGGACCTCTACGTGGAGCTTCCGCTGACCACCGGGCTGATGGCGGCCCTGGACACCCTGGCGGAGCACCGGGCCTCCGGTGCCCGGGTGGCGGCGAAGTTCCGCACCGGCGGACTCGCCGCGGAGCTGTTCCCCACCCCGATGGAGCTCGCCGCGGTCATCCGTGCCTGCTTCGACCGCGACCTGCCGTTCAAGCTCACCGCCGGGTTGCACCACGCGGTCCGGCACACCGATCCGCAGACCGGCTTCACCCACCACGGTTTCCTCAACGTGCTGGCCGCGTGCCTGGCCACCGCCGACGGCGCGGAGGTCGCGGACACCACCCGACTGCTCGCCACCGTGGACCCGGCGCCGCTGGTGGAGGCGGTGCGGCCCCGCCTCTTCGACGAGCGTCCGCTCTGGATAGCGTACGGGTCGTGCAGCGTGGCCGAGCCGCTGGAGGACCTGCTCGGCCTCGGGCTGTTGGACGCGGGTGACCGGGAGGCGCAGGGATGAGCTGGGTTCCGGGGGCCGACGGATCCGGGTACGGCGTCGACCACCTTCCCTACGGCGCGGTGGTCGTCGGCTCGGGCGGACCCCGGCCGGCGGTCCGCATCGGCGACCACGCCCTGGACCTGGCCGCCGCGGAGGCGGCGCACCTGGTGGACGCCGGTGGCGCGTTCCACGCGACCACCCTGGACCGTTTCCTCGCCGCCGGCCCGGACCGGTGGCGGTCGGTTCGCGAACGCCTGCAGGAGCTGCTCACCGACCCGGCCGCCCGGCCCGTGGTCGAGCCGCTGCTGCACCCGCTGGCGACGGTGCGCCCGGTGCTGCCGTTCACGGTCGCCGACTTCGTCGACTTCTACTCCTCCGAGCACCACGCGGCCAACGTGGGCCGGATCTTCCGCCCCGACCAGGCACCGCTGCTGCCGAACTGGCGGCACCTGCCGGTCGGGTACCACGGCCGGGCCGGCACGGTGGTGGTCTCCGGCACCCCGGTCCGCCGGCCGCGCGGCCAGCGGCGCGGCCCGGACGGAACGCCGGTGTTCGGCCCCTCGGTCCGGCTGGACATCGAGGCCGAGGTCGGGTTCGTGGTCGGTGTCGGCAGCGAGCCCGGCGTCCCGGTCGACGTCACCCGGTTCGCCGACCACGTGTTCGGCGTGGTGCTGGTCAACGACTGGTCGGCGCGGGACATCCAGGCCTGGGAGTACCAGCCGCTCGGCCCGTTCCTGGGCAAGTCCTTCGCCACCTCGGTGGGCGCCTGGATCACCCCGCTCCCGGCGCTCGCCGCCGCGTGGGTGGAAGTGCCGCCGCAGGACCCACCGGTCTTCGACTACCTGGCCGAACCGGAACGGCGCGGACTCGACCTCGCGCTCACGGTCTCGTGGAACGGGACCGTGGTGAGCCGTCCCCCGTTCGCCTCCATGTACTGGACCCCGGCGCAGCAGCTCGCCCACCTGACCGTCAACGGCGCCCACCTGCGTACCGGCGACCTGTTCGCCTCCGGCACGGTCTCCGGCCCGGAGCGCGATCAGGTCGGGTGCTTCCTCGAACTCACCTGGGGCGGTGCGGAGCCGGTGCGGCTGCCGGACGGCAGTGAGCGGACCTTCCTGCTCGACGGGGACACCGTCACCATCGCGGCGACCGCACCCGGCGTGGACGGCGGCCGGATCCGGCTGGCCGAGGTCACCGGCACCGTGCTGCCGGCGCTCACCGACTGATCCGGGCCCGGCGCGACCGCAGGTCGGTCAGCCGGCGGACGGCACCGTCGACCGGCCGCGGGTCGCGGTCGCCACCATCGCCGGCGGCGGTCCCGGGTCCGGCAGCAGCAGGGACGGCAGGTCGCTGTCCGGGTGCATGCGCAGCAGCTGGTAGCCGATCCCCGCGAGACCCGGGAACATCCCCGGCGGCAGGACCTCCGGGTGGAGGCCGACCACCGGGCCGTTGTCCTCCAGCACGGTCAGCACCTGCGAGAGCACGGCGTCGCGGTCGGTGCCGGTCGGGCCGACGCCGGCCGCCCAGGCGCGGTCGACCACCTCCCAGGCGCTGGTGGTGCCGTGGCAGAGGGTGTGGTTGATCGTGAACCCGACGCGGTGCGTGTGCTCGGCCGCCCGGCGCAGCACGTCCGCCTGCCGGTGGTGGCCGTACGCGAGCAGGTCGGCGGCGGCGAGTCCGATGCCGACCGCGCCGTGGCACCACGCGGCCGGGAACCGCGGCGTGCCCCGCGACCGGACGTCCCGCCAGGCGCCCTCCCTCGGGTCGTAACGGGCCTCCTCCCAGGCGAACGCCGCCTCGGCCAGCTCGGCGAACCCGGTCTCTCCGGTGGCGGCGGCCAGCCGTGCCAGGGCCCAGCCGATCCCGGTGACGCCGTGGGACAGCCCGCCGACCCCGTCGGGGAACGACCGGGCGGACCACCACGCGCCCTCGTCGGACCAGCGCGCCACCTCGCGCAGCCGCCGCCCGACCCCACGGGCGGTCCCGACCCACTCGGCGCGGCCGGTCCACTCGGCCAGCCGCAGCAGCGGCACCACCGCGCCGGCCGCGCCGACGAGCAGGTCGTACGCGGCGTCGGCGGCCACCGACTCCGGAACCTGGGCGGCGAGTCGTTCCGCCCGGCGTACCGCCTCGTCGGCGCCGACGGCGCCGAGCCGGTGCAGCAGCAGCCAGCCCCAGATCCTGGACCCGAGCCCCAGGAAGCCGCCCGGGGTGTCGGGTCGCGGCAGGATGCCCTCCGCCCGTGCCCGGGTCCGGTGCTCGTCGTCCTTGTCATCGGCGAGCCGCTGGGTCTGCAGCACCTCGGCCAGCAGCTCCGCCACGCCGGTCACCGGGTCCGCGCGACCGGCCTCGACCTCCCGCAGGTAGGCGGCGAGCAGTACGGCCACGCCGGTGCCGCCGTTGTAGAGGTCCACCGACAGCGGCCGTACCACCCAGCCCTCCGGGTGCCGGGTGGGTGCGATCCAGGTGGCGGTGCCGTCGGCGGCCCGGACCGCGGTGGCCACGATCCGGCGCACCGCGGCCGCCGCCTGGGTACGCCGCCGCCGCTCCAGGTCGTCGCGTCGGACCGGCCCGGTCACCCGGGGTCGCAGCGCGACCGTGTCGCCCTCGTCGTTGAGATAGGCGGCCAACAGCGCCGCCTGCACCACTCGCCGCTCGGTGGCGGCGTCGGTCTCGCGCCAGCGCCGCAGGGCCGAGCGGACCAGGTCCTCGGGGGCTCCCCACCGGGTGCCGCGGGGTCCGCGCAGCTCGCCGGTGGCGGGGGTGGTGTGGAAGACCGGGATGTCGCCGTCGAGCAGGTCGGCGAGTTCCGCCTCGACCACCGCCGGGTCGCCCGGCGGCACCGGCGAGTGCTGCGCCTGACCGAGCAGCAGCCGGCGGGCCCGGTCGTACGCCTGCTGGGGCTGGTGCAGGGAGCTGGGGTGCCACAGCATCCGGGCCAGGGCGGCGTAGACGGCGGTGGCGCGGACCACCACCCGGACCGGACAGTCGGCGAACGGGGCGAGCAACGGCTCCAACGCCCCGGCGGCGTCCAGTGCCCGCAGCCGTCCGGTCAGTTCGGTGAACCCGTCGACCACCCGCTCCCAGTAGCGGCCGAGTTCCGGGGCCACGGTGGGGAGGTGGGTGCCGCCGGAGGGGACCACGGTGGTCGTGCCCATCCGCGCGTGGTCGGTGCCGAAGTCCACGATCGTTGGTGCGTGCAGGGCGGGTTGCTGGCCGGGCAGGAAGCCGGCACCGGAGACGTCCACCCCCCGCATACCGGGGACCGTGGCGCGGCCCGGCAGCAGGCCGGTGCGCAGCACCGACTGGCCGATCCGGTCGGCGGCGAGGTCCACCGCCCCGCCGTAGCCGCTGGCCTGACCGGCCGGGTGAGGGGTGAAGAGGGTCTCGCAGTCAACCACCACGGGTACCGGACCGGCGGCGATCAGGTTCTCCGCGTGCAGGTCGCCGCCGCCCAGCAGCCGCATGACGGCGAGCCAGTGGCCGAGGTTGCGGTAGAAGGTGGACAGTTCCGCCTCGTCGGCGCAGTGCCGGTGGGCGACATGCTCGGCCCACCCGTACGCGCCGGAGGAGTCCCGGCGCGCCAGCACGGCGGGCACACGGATCCGGGTGGGTGAGTCGGGCAGCACCGCGGCGAGCAGCCCGGCCAGGGCGCGGTCGACCTCCACCGAGCGCGGCTTGTACACCAGCGGCCCGACGTCGGTGTGCACGATCGTGACGGACTGCCCGCCCTGGTGGCTGTCGCCCGCGCCGGGCTCCACCGCGTGCAGCTCGCCCACGTCGGTGCCGACCAGGGCGGCGAGGTCGCGCCGGTCGCGGCTGAACCGGTGCGCCAGCCGCAGGGCGGCGGCGCACCGGTTGGAGACCACGGTCTCCAACCGCTCCAGCAGCGGTGGGTAGTGGTCGACGAAGCTCCGCCAGGCCTCGGGCTTGGACAGCCGGTCGACCCAGCCCCGCCAGCGGGCGGCGGGGTCGTCCCCGCGCAGGGTGCCGGTGAGCCGGGCGGCGTGCAGCTCCAGCAGCACCAGCCGGTTGACGGCCTGCCACACCACCGTCCGCAGCGCCGCACCGGTGCCGGTCACCACCGCCGCCTGTTCGGTGGCGGAAAGCTCCGGTACGGAGGCCAGCTGGGACGCCAGGCGGGTCAGCGCCGGCTCCACCAGGGGTGCGACCACCCGCCCGATGTCGTCCGTGTCAGCGGGCCCGGTGTCGGCCACCACCGCGTCCTACTCAGTCGCAGCCGCAGTCCCCCGGCTGCTGCGGCGGGAAGACGCAGCTGATGATCTCCCAGGACTGCGCCATGGACGCGCCGGTGGTACCCGGACCTCCGGTCCCGCCCCCGCCGCCGGTCATGGTGATGTCGTACTCGGCGAAGCCGCCGATGTCGAACAGGGGGCCGGCCGGGTTCTCCAGCTCCCCGGTGTCGACGCCCTTGCGCCAGGCGTCGACGATCCGCTCCACACGTTCCGGTGCCAGAACAGGCATGGATCCTCCTCGTCACAGTCCGAAGTGGTTGCTGATGAAACGAAGGGTATCCATGTTCCACGCAAAGTCAACGGGATCGGCATTCGCTCCCGACCTTCCGGTCCCGTGACAGGTCGGACAGCGACGGTGGCGGGTGGTACGCCGGGCGCGTCCGGTCAGGCGATCTGCACCGGCTCGCCGGGGGTGAGCAGCAGGATCCGCGGCTGCGGCGCCGCGACGAGACCGGTGACACCGACCGCGGTCGGATCGTCGCCGCCGTCACGGGCGTCGTCGCCGGTGCCCTCGTCACCGCCGTCGCCGTCCTCGCCGGTGCCCTCGTCGCCCCCGTCCCCGTCCTCACCGGTGCCTTCGTCCCCGCCGCCGGTGTCGCCGTCGTCCCCGTCGCCGTCGTCACCGCCGTCGGCGGATTCGGGCTGCACCGCCAGCAGCACCAGGCCGGCGTGGAGGGTGCCCGGTGCGGGCCACTGGCAGGCGACCGTGCCCGCCTCCGGGTCGACGACCTCGTCGGCGTCGACCGGGTCGCTGTCGACTGCGTCCTCGGGCGCCAGCGGGCAGGCCTCCGGACCGTCCGGCACCACCGCCACGGGGAGCATCGCGTCCTGCAGCAGGGCGACCGCCTCGACCAACGGCAGGCCCGTCACGTCCGGCACCCGCACGGCCGCGGCGCGGACGGTGACCGTGGTGCCGACCGGCACCTTCGTGCCGGGTGTCGGATCGAGCCCCACCACGGTGCCCGGCATCACCCCGTCCACCTCCACGAGCCGCAGCGCGGGCTCGAGGCCGAGGTCGACGAGCCGGTTCACCGCCGCCAGCGCGTGCAGCCCGGTCAGGTCGGGCACGACGACGTCGGGCGTGGGGGTCGGGGACGGCGACGGTGACGGGGACGGCGTCACCGGTACCGGGTCGAACACCCGCGTCGCGGCGAAGATCCGCGCCCACGGCACCGGCACCACCTTGACGACCTCGTTGCGGTTCGGGGCGTGGACCATCCGACCGTCGCCGATGTACATGGCGACGTGGTGGATGTCCTGCCACCGGGAGCTGGTGCTGAAGAAGATCAGGTCGCCGGGCAGCAGCGCGTGCCGGGCCACCGGTCGCGCCCGGGTGCCCCAGTACTGGTCGTTGGCGACCCGGGGCAGGGTGACACCCACCGACCGGTACGCGGCCCACACCAACCCGCTGCAGTCGTAGGCGGCCGGCCCCTCGGCCCCCCACCGGTACGGCTTCCCGAGCTGCGCGAGGGCGAACCGGACCGCCTCCAACGCCAACGGATGGGCCTGCCGCCCGTCGACCGTGTCGTCGAGCGGGAACTCCCCGGCGGCGGCCCGGCGCTGCTCGGCCGCCTCCTGCTCGGCGAGCAGCTGGGCGTTGCGGTCGCGCAGGCGCTCCAGCCGGCGCTGGAGGTCGGCCAGCTCCGCCTCCGCCTCCAGGACACGCTGGTGCAGCGAGTGCTCGGCGCCCACGGTGATCTGGTACGCCATGTCGGCGGTGGTCGCGGCGTACCGGGCGCGGGCGAGCCGGCGGGCCACCCCCTCACCGCCGCCCACCGGCGGCGAACCAGGCACCAGCAGCTCCCGCAGCGGGAGCCCGGTCCACTCCTCCGGTACCGCCGCCGACTCGCGGTAGGAGCGCTCCACCAGCTCCCGGAACGCCTGCTCGGCGGCGGCCAGCTCCTCCTCGGCGGCGACCAGGCGTTCCTCGGCGGCCTCGCGGACCCGGCGCGCCTCCGCGAGCTGCGTCTCCAGGGCACGCAGCTCCGCGGTCACCTCGGCGATCTCGCCCTCGAGCGCGACGATGTCCGCGGCCAGCGGACCCAGCAGCGGGTCGGGCGGTAGTCGCACCGCCGAACCGTCCGGCAGCGACACCTCACCGGCCGGCGTGGGTCGGGCACCGGTGTCGGGGACCTGCGACGGCTGCGCGGAGGCCCCGGTGGCGGGGCCTGCCACCAGGGCGCCGCCGAGCAGGAACGCGAGCCCGGTGGCAACCAGACGGCCGGAAAGGCCTGCCCGCCGCTCCGGTGTCCGCACGCTCACCGCCCCGTCCCTCAACCCGTGTGCCGTCCGCGTCCGCGGAGGCCCCTGGCACGCGCCTCCGGCCTGACGGCGGCCGCCCCGGCGGAGGCGCCGTCCCTCACCGGCCCGGAGGCCACTCCTCTACGTTTACCCCAAGTGGACAACCCGTGTCGACAAGTGTCCGTAGCCGGTCCGGCGCCACCGTGGCGGCGGACGGTGACCGTACCCGAGCCGGACGGTGACCGTATCCGATCCAACAGGGAGAAAGGCCGCAGAAGTCGCCCGCCGGGCCCGCGGTAGTCTGCGACCGTGACCGACACCCGCACGCCGCCTGCTCCCGCGCGTCCCCTGGACCCCGGCCGCAAGCGTGAGCTGGAGGAGAAGGTGCTCGCCGGCGAGCGCCTCACCCGGGCCGACGGCGAGGATCTGTACGCCTGCGACGACCTGGTGTGGTTGGGCCGGCTGGCCCATCTCCAGCGCACCCGGCGGCACGCCGACCGGGTGATGTTCAACGTCAACCGGCACCTCAACCTCACCAACGTGTGCGCGGCCGCCTGCGCGTACTGCTCCTTCCAGCGCAAGCCGGGGGAGAAGTCGGCGTACACGATGCGGGTGGAGGAGGCCGTCGCCAAGGCCCTGGAGCTGCGGGACGCCGGCCTCACCGAGCTGCACATCGTCAACGGCCTGCACCCGACGCTGCCGTGGCGCTACTACCCGCGCGTGCTGCGGGAGCTGAAGAAGGCG
>CAZSNW010000019.1:0-19868 GCA_964608245.1 uncultured Micromonosporaceae bacterium | reverse complement strand
CCTCCTACGGCAAGGACCTGGGCGACCCGCGGGCGCTGGAGAAGCTGCTGCCGCAGCTCGCGGCGATCGACGGCATCGTCCGGGTGCGGCTCAGCTACCTGCAGCCGGCGGAGATGCGGCCCAGCCTGGTCGAGGTGGTGGCCACCACCCCGAAGGTCGCGCCCTACTTCGACCTCTCCTTCCAGCACGCCAGCGAACCGGTGCTGCGCCGGATGCGCCGGTTCGGCTCGCGGCCCCGCTTCCTGGAGCTGCTGTCGGATATCCGACGCGCGGCGCCGGAGGCCGGCGTCCGCAGCAACGTCATCGTCGGCTTCCCGGGCGAGACCCGCGCCGACGTGACCGAGCTGGTCCGGTTCCTGGAGGAGGCCCGGCTGGACGCGATCGGCGTCTTCGCCTACAGCGACGAGGACGGCACCGAGGCGGCGGGCCTGCCGGGGAAGGTGCCCGCCGCCACCGTGCGACGCCGCTACCGTCGGCTGCTGGACCTCGCCGACGAGCTGTGCGCCCAGCGGGCGGCGGAGCGGGTCGGCAGCATGGTGGAGGTGCTCGTGGAGTCGGTCTCCGACGGCGTGGCCGAGGGCAGGGCGGCGCACCAGGCGCCGGAGGTGGACGGGTCGGTCACCCTGCAGCCCGCCGACCTCCCGGTCGCGGTGGGGGACCTGGTGGCGGCCCGGGTGGTCGCCGCGGACGGTGTGGATCTGGTGGCGCTCCCGCTGGGCGTCGTCTCCCCGGCACCCGCAGGGGACCGGGTGGGGCGGACCGCCGGGCCCGGTCCTGTCCCGGTCGCCAGCGGTCCGGCCGAGGCGGCGCGGCCGTGAGCCGGCAGGCGGCGCGCACCGCGCCGCTGGTGAACGTGGCGAACGCCATGACCGCGGCCCGGCTGGCGCTCGTTCCGGTGTTCGTGGCGCTGGTGGTGGCCTCCCAGCTCACCCACCCCGGCTGGCGGGCGGCCGCTTGCCTGGTTTTCGCCGCCGCCAGCCTGACCGACTTCGTCGACGGCTGGGTCGCCCGGCGGTACGGCCTGGTCACCGCGTTCGGCAAGGTGGCCGATCCGATCGCGGACAAGGCGCTCACCGGCAGCGCGCTGGTGCTGCTGTCGGCCTACGGCGCGCTGCCCTGGTGGGTGACCGGGCTGATCCTCGCCCGGGAGGTGGGGGTGACCGCCCTGCGGTTCTGGATCATCCGCCGGGCGGTGATCGCGGCCAGCCGCGGTGGCAAGGTCAAGACCGGCCTGCAGATCGCGGCCATCGGCTGGTACCTGTGGCCGTTCGCACCGCCGTGGGACGCGGTGGGGCCGTGGTTGATGGCCGCGGCGGTGGTGGTCACCGTGACCACCGGGTTGGAGTACGCGGTACGCGCGGTGCGGCTCCACCGGCGTACCGTGTGACCGGATCCGGCGTAGCGGGGACCGGGCCGGCGTGACAGGGGGTGACGTGCAGCCGGGTGCGGGGGCGGGTCCCGAGGCGGTGCTGGCCACCCTGGCGCACCGCGGGCAGACGCTGGCGGTCGCCGAGTCGCTGACCGGCGGCCTGCTCGCCGCCACCCTGGTCGACGTGCCGGGTGCCAGCGCGGTGTTCCGCGGCGGGCTGGTCGTGTACGCCACCGACCTGAAGGCGAGCCTCGCGGGCGTACCGGACGGGCTGCTGGCCTCCCGTGGGCCGGTGGACCCGGACGTGGCGCTGGCGCTCGCGGAGGGGGCCCGCGAGCGGTGCCGGGCCGACTGGGGACTGGGCACCACCGGGGTCGCCGGACCGGATCCGCAGGACGGCCGGCCGGTGGGCACCGTCCACGTGGCCGCGGTGGGCCCGCTCTCGCGGCAGGTGAGGTCGCTGCACCTGCCCGGCGGCCGGCGGGCCGTTCGATGCGCCACAGTGGACGCTGCGTTGGCGCTGCTGGCCGACCTGCTCGGGGCGACCCCGCCGGCCGGCGGCCGGATCCCCGGTCCGACCGGGGCCTGAGGCCCGCCGCGACCCGTCCGGGTGGGTCGGCCGCCGCCCGGTGGCGTGGCCGTGCCGACGGCGCCCGGACGGGGTACCGTTGCGGTCAGACACGTAAGGAGGTGCCGGGTGCTGCTGCGGCGGGTCATCGGGGAGGCGTTGCGGGCGCGGCGCCAGGGCCAGCAGCGGACCCTGCGGGAGATCTCCAGCCTGGCCAACGTGTCGCTGGGCTACCTCTCGGAGATCGAACGGGGGCAGAAGGAGGCCTCCAGCGAGCTGCTGGCGGCGATCTGCGAGGCGCTCGGCTCCCGACTCTCGGACGTGCTCCGGGAGGCGAGCGACCAGATGGCGCACGCCGAACAGGCCGCGCTGGCCGCGTCCGGACGGCTGGCCCCGGTGACGGTGCCGGGACCGGCCCAGCCGGAGGACCAGGCGGAGCTGTCGCGCGCCACCGAGTCGTCGGGTGACGACGACGCGACGGAGACCGTCACCGACGGGCAGGTCAAGGTGTCGGTCCGGCGGGACGGGCCGTTGAAGACCACCCTGCACGCGGTACGCACGCCGCGGCCGGGCGCGGCCCGCACCGGAACCGCGGACGTCGCCCGCACCGGCTGACCGACGCCGCGATGGCGGCGGGATCCGACGGGTTCCGGA
This sequence comes from uncultured Micromonosporaceae bacterium, assembly GCA_964608245.1. Lineage (GTDB taxonomy): Bacteria > Actinomycetota > Actinomycetes > Mycobacteriales > Micromonosporaceae > Natronosporangium. The sequence goes on along the minus strand of CAZSNW010000019.1, from coordinate 17,277 downwards.
CGGCGCACGCTGCGCGTACCGCGCTCTCCGCGCGGTGGAGTGATCCGGTCGAACGCGACAGGTAGTGTCGTGTTACGGTCACGGGTCGCGACCCGACGTGGGCAGCCCGCGCACGGGCGTCGGCGCCGGGGCGAGCGTCGCGACAGGCCGGCTCACTCCCGCAGAGAGGACCGAAGATGGCGAACCCGTTCGTCAAGGCCTGGAAGTACCTCATGGCCCTGTTCGGTGCCAAGGTCGACGAGTACGCCGACCCGAAGATCCAGATCCAGCAGGCCATTGACGAAGCAAAGCAGCAGCACCAGGCGCTGGTCCGGCAGGCCGCCGCGGTGATCGGCAATCAGCGGCAGCTGGAGATGAGGCTGTCCCGCCAGATCGGCGAGATGGAGCAGGCCCGCAACAACGCGCGGCAGGCGCTGATCCTCGCCGAGCGGGCCCGGGCCGCGGGTAACGAGGCCGAGGCGCAGCGCTACGAGCGCACCGCCCAGGCGGCCGCCACCCAGCTGGTCGCCGCCGAGCAGGCGGTCCAGGACCTCAAGCGGCTCCACGACCAGGCGCTGATGGCCGCCGAGCAGGCCCGCCAGGCGGTGGAGAACAACCGGATGCTGCTGGAGGAGAAGCTGGCCGAGCGGACCAAGCTGCTCAGCCAGCTGGAGCAGGCCAAGATGCAGGAGCAGGTGGCCTCCGCCCTCGAGTCGATGTCCGCGCTCGCCGCCCCGGGCAACGTCCCGTCGCTGGACGAGGTGCGGGAGAAGATCGAGGCGCGGTACGCGGCGGCGATGGGCCGGGCGGAGCTCGCCTCCGGCTCGATCGAGGCGCAGATGCTCGAGGTGAAGAAGACCACGAGGGAGATCGCGGGTGCGGCCAAGCTGGAGGAGATCCGGCGGGAGATGGCCGGCGAGCTGACCGGTGGCACGTCGCAGCCGGCGATCGGCGCCGCCGACGACGCCGCGACCGCCAAGCTGAACGAGATCCGCGCCAGCCTGGCCGAGGAGCAGAAGGGCGACACGGGCACGACCGGCTGACCCGGGGCCGGGGCGAGGTCCGGTCGGGAAGGGGACGCGACGGTGATCCGGGACGAGCGCACGCGACACCTGCGGCGGTTGCGGCGGCTGCGCAACTCCGCCCGGCGGTGGACGGTGCTCGCCGGCGGCCTGGCCGGCACCGCGGTCGTGCTCGTGCCCTACGGCGGGCTGGGTGCCCTGGACGCGCTGTGGGCGGGGCTCGCCGGCGCGTCGGCGGTGATGGCCGGCTGGCGCTGGGCGGACCACCGGCAGCTCGCCGCCCAACCGGTGCCGGAGCCGCCCGACCGGGGTCTGCCAGGCGACCCGTGGCTGGCGCTGGTGTCCCACGTCCCCGGCGGGGAGGTGCTCGCCGAGCGGGTACGCCAGGCGCGGACCCGGGCGGCGCTGCGCGGCTCGAAGGCCGCCGACGCGTGGAACCGGCTGGACCGGGCCTCCCGCTCGCTGCGGACGCTGGCCGTCCGGTTCACCGGTCCGGAGCGGGAGACGCTCGCGGAGGCGGCCAAGGTGGAGGAGCGTCTGCGGGACCTCACCGGCCGTATCACCGGACTGGAGGAGGCGCTGCGGCTGGCGCCGCACGAGGCCCGGCCACCGTTGGAGGAGCTGCGCGACGACCACGTCGCCCACCTGGAGGCAGGCGTCGCCGAGTACGAGCGGTACGTCGCGGCGGCGGCCGCCTACCTGGCGGAGGCCGGGCGACAGGGCGCGCCCGCTCCGCAGCTGGAGGGGCTGACCGACGCCACCGAGCGGCTGCGGGCCATCTCCACCGGGTTGGCGGAGCTGCGCCGCCAGAGCGAGGCCGCGCCGGGGACCGGGACGGTGCCGGGCACCGGTACGCAGGTGCCGCCGGTCACCGGCGACGGGGTGCTGCGGAGCCCGGACGGTCGGGCGCGCGCCTGACCGTCAGGCCGCTGCGGCCCGGTCGGTGATCCGGACCCGGTCGCCGGGCCGGACCGCGAGCAGCACCGAGGCGCGGCCGCCGTTGACCGCCACCGTGACCCGGTCGGCGGAGTCGGTGAAGACCACCACCTGGCCGTTCTCCGCGTCGGCGAACGTGCCGCCGCGGACCGCCGGGGTGCCCTCCACGGTGAGCAGGTCGCCGAGCCGCTCCAGCGCCGACCCGTCGGCGGCGAGCTGCACGTTGCCGAACCGGTCGGTGGTGAGCACCTCCGCCTCCAGCCAGCCGTCGCCCACGGTCACCACCGGGTCGGGCAGCCGGACGAGGGCGGCCGGATCCAGCGCGGGCCCCGCCTGTGAGAGCGGTGCGCCGGTGGCGAGCCTCGCCGCCACCGGGGCGAACACGTCCCGGCCGTGGAAGGTCCGCGACACCGGGTGCCGGAACCAGTCGGCGTTCTCCAGCGACACCGCGGTCTCGATCCCGCCGAGGGCGTCCGCGGCCCAGCAGAGCAGCCCGTTGTCCGGTCCGACGAGGATCCCGCCAGGGGTCTGCAGGGCCACCGCGCGCCGCGTCGTCCCCACCCCCGGGTCCACCACCGCGAGGTGCACGGCGGGCGGCAGGTGGACGACGGTCTGGGCCAGCACGGCCGCACCCTGCCGGACGTCGCCGGGCAGGATCTCGTGGCTGACGTCGATCACCCGCACCGCGGGCGCGATCTGTGCGACGACCCCGTGGCAGGCGGCCACGAACCCGTCCTGCCGGCCGTAGTCGCTGGTGAAGCTGATCCACCCGTACCCGTCGCGGCCGGGATCGGTCCGCTCGATACCGGTCATGCCGGTGACGTTAGTCGAACAGGGGTCCGACGTGGACCTCAATTCCGGCGGGCCTGGCCGGGCTGTGGCACAGTGGCCGGGTGCGACTGACAGTCTTCACCGAACCGCAGCTCGGCGCGACCTACGCCGACCAGCTGCGCACCGCGCGGCACGCCGAGGAGTGCGGCTTCGACGCGTTCTTCCGCTCCGACCACTACCTGACCATGGGCTCGCGGGACGGGCTGCCCGGCCCCACCGACGCCTGGACGACCCTGGCGGGGCAGGCCAGGGAGACCTCCCGGATCCGGCTGGGCGTGCTGGTGACCGCCGCGACGTTCCGGCGGCCCGGCCCGCTGGCGATCACCGTGGCCCAGGTGGACGAGATGAGCGGCGGCCGGGTGGAGATGGGGCTGGGCACCGGCTGGTACGAGGCGGAGCACCGGGCGTACGGCATCCCGTTCCCGCCCACGGCCGAGCGGTACGCGCGCCTGGCCGAGCAGCTGGAGATCGTCACCGGGCTGTGGACCACACCGGTCGGGTCGACCTTCAGCTTCCAGGGCACCCACTACCGGATCGAGGAGTCGCCCGGTCTGCCCAAGCCGGTCCAGTCGCCGCACCCGCCGGTGATCGTCGGCGGCACCGGTGCCCGTCGCACCCCGGAGCTCGCGGCCCGCTTCGCCACCGAGTACAACGTGCCGTTCAGCAGCGCCGAGGTGGTGGGGGAGCGGTACGAGACGGCGCGCCGCGCCTGCCAGCTGCTGGGGCGGGATTCCGCGTCGCTGACCTTCTCGGCCACCCTGCTGGTCTGCTGCGGCCGCACCGACGCGGAGGTACGCCGGCGGGCCGAGGCGATCGGCGCGGATCCGGAGCGGCTGCGGGACCGTCCGGCGCTGGTCGGCACTCCGGCCGAGGTGGTCGAGCGGATCCGGGCCTACCAGGCGGTGGGCGCGACGAGGCTGCACCTGCAGGTGATCGACATGTCCGACCTGGACCACCTCGACGTGATCGCCTCCGAGGTGGCGCCGGCGCTGTAGCGCGTACCCCGTCGGCGCGTCGCACCCGTGGCGGGGCGCCGACGGGACGGTCACGCCGGCGCCGGAGGGCCTCAGCGCGGTGGAGCCTGGCCGGGCGCGGTGTGCGGCACCCAGTCGGCCGGGATGGTGCCGAACCGGCCGGCCCGGTAGTCCTCGAAGGCCTGGATCAGCTCCTCCTTGGTGTTCATCACGAACGGCCCGTAGTGGGCCACCGGCTCCCGGATCGGCTGGCCGCCCATGATGAACACCTCCATCATCCGGGTGCTCGACGGCTGGGTGCGGTCGGCGGTGATCCGCAGCGCGTCGCCCGGGCTGTGCACGGCGAGCTGGCCCATCACCAGCGGGTGCCGGCGGGCGCCCACGCTGCCCCTGCCGGCCAGCACGTACACCAGGGCGTTGTAGTCGGGGCGCCAGGGCAGGTCCGCCTGGGCGCCCGGCTCCAGGCTCAGGTGGACGATGGTGATCGGGGTGTGGGTGATCCCGGGGCCGCGGTGGCCGGCGAGGTCGCCGGCGATGACCCGCACGAGCGCCCCGCCGTCCGGGGTGGTCAGCAGCGCCACCGCCGTGCCGCGGATGTCCTGGTAGCGCGGGGGCGCCATCTTCTTGGCCCGCGGCAGGTTGACCCACAGCTGCAGGCCGTGGAACAGCCCGCCGCTCATCACCAGGTGCTCCGGCGGGGTCTCGATGTGGAGGATGCCCGAGCCCGCGGTCATCCACTGGGTGTCGCCGTCGGTGATGACGCCGCCGCCGCCGTGCGAGTCCCGGTGGAGGAACACCCCGTCGATCATGTAGGTCACCGTCTCGAAGCCGCGGTGCGGGTGCCACGGGGTGCCCTTGGGCTCCCCGGGCGCGTACTCCACCTCGCCCATCTGGTCGAGGTGGACGAACGGGTCGAGCTCGTCGTACGGCACCCCGGCGAAGGCCCGCCGCACGGGGAACCCTTCGCCCTCGAACCCGGCCGGCGCGGTGATCACCCGCCGCGCCTCGCGGAACCGGGTCGTGGCGGGGTCGAGCTTGGGCAGCCGGGGCAGGACGAGGACGTCCTCGACGGTGACGGCGGGCATGGTCGCTCCTTTCGCAGAAGTCCCCTCAAAGATACTTGCATTGACAACAACCGACCACCGGATCGGCCCGGTCGGGGCACCACCGGGCGGCACCACGGCCGACCGGCGATCACTTGTCCGCGTCCGCACGGATAGCAGAACGTCACCGTGTACGCGCCAGGTCGCCGCCTGCGTACGCTGCGTTTCCTGAGGTCAGGCCCGTGGCTGATGACCGGTCGGTAAAGGACGTGTCCTAGGCTCACGGCGACACACACAACGGCGTGAGGGTCGGGAGGCGCCAGCGGTGCGGGTGCGAGGCTACAGCTCCGGTACTCCGTGCTTCGCCGAACTGTCCACCGGTGATCTCGACGCGTCGGTCGCCTTCTACGAGGCGTTGTTCGGCTGGAGCGTCCGGTCGGTCGACACCGGGCGGGTCGAGTTCGTGCACCGGGACCTGGTGGTCGCGGTGGCCGCGGCGGCCGCCGAGGGTGAGCGGCCGGCCGGCTGGGTGGTCCACGTCGCCACGGACGACGTGGCGGCGACCGCGGAGGCGGTGGTGGCCGCCGGCGGCGAGGTGCTCCGGCCACCGGCCCCGGTGGGGGAGCGCGGGCGGGTGGCGGTGTTCCGCGACCCGCAGCAGGCGGTGTTCGCCGCCTGGCGGCGCGGCACGTTCGCCGGGGCGCAGATCGGCAGCGAGCCGTCGACCGTCTCCTGGGCCGAGGTGGTGGTGCGGGACCCCGAGCAGGCCGACGCCTTCTACGGGAAGGTGTTCGGCTGGCGGATGCGCCCGGGCGAGCTGATCACCGCGTACGACTACCGGGAGTGGGAGCTGCTCGGCCGGGTGGTGGCCGGCCTGGTACCCATGACCGACGCCACCCACCCGCCCCACGCGCGCGGGCACTGGCGGATCAGTATCGAGGTGGAGGACTGTGCGGCGACCGCGCGGCGCTGCGCCGAGCTGGGTGGGACGGTGGCCGCCGGTCCGCTGGACGTCGGCATCGGACAATACGCGTACCTGCGGGATCCGCACGGCGCCGGGTTCGGGGTGATCGAGCTGCTGCCGGAGCTGCGCCAGCCGTACTGAGCGCCACCGGCCCGCTGTCGGCACGGCCGCCCGTCCCGGGCCTCACCGGGTGACGAGCACGACCTTGCCGCGGACGTGGCCGGTCTCCACGAGCCGGTGGGCCTGCGCCGCCTCCACCAGCGGGTAGCGCCCGGTGACGGGCAGGCGCAGCCGGCCGTCGGCGGCGCGGGCGGCGAGCGCGGCGAGGGTCGCCGCGGAGCGGCCGCCCCGCAGCCGCAGCACCCCGTGGGCGGCCGCGGCCTCGTCGTCCACCAGGGTGCCGATCGGGCGGTCACGCCCGGCCCGACCGCGTCGACCACGCCGGCGAACTCGTTGCCGAGCGACTGCGGGAACGTGTCGTCGGGGGACGCGAAGACCCCGCGGCGGATCTTGCAGTCGACCGGGTTGACACCGGCGGCGTACACCCGCACCCGGATCTCGCCCGGGCCGGGGTCGGGCGGCTCCTCCTCGACGACGCGCAGCACGTCCGGACCGCCGTACGCGTCGAACACCACCCGTCGTCCCATGGCCCTCCTCCCGTGCCGACCCGGTCGGGGTGCGGTTTCCGAAGGCGGACGTCTCAGGCGGCCATCCGCAGGCCGCGCGGGGTGATGCGGAACCCGGCTGCGGTGAGCGCGTCCCGCAGCGGCGAGCAGGCGACCGCCTCCCCGTCGGCCCGCTCCACCGACAGCGGCCCCAGCGCCCCGGCGCGGACCGCGTCCGCCAGCGCCTTGGCCGCTGCCGCCAGGCACTCGGGATCGTCGGTGAAGGACAGCAGGGTACGCCCGCCCCGCTCCACGTACAGCACGAGCCGGCCGGCGACCAGCACGACGAGCGCCCCGGCGCGCCGGGCCGGCCGGTGGCTGCCGGCGCCCTCGCCGTCGCCGTCCACCGGCCGTTCCGGCCACGGCAGTGCCGCCCCGTACGGGTTGGCCGGGTCGGTGGCGGCGAGCACCCGCGGCGGGCCGGAGCGGCCGGACTCCGCCAGTGCGCGCAGCCGGTCGACCGCGCCGGGGACCGCGAACTGGGCCGCCCCCAGACCCTCCACGAAGTAGCCCCGTCGCACCGCGCCGCGTTCCTCCATGGCGGCGAGCACCGGGTACACCCCGGCGAAGCCGCCCGGCGTCCCTTCGGCAGCCACCGCCGCCCGGGTGACCACCCCGTGCCGCTCCAGCAGCGCGTCGGCCAGCGCCGCCGCCCGACGGGTCGGGTCGGTGTGCCGCTCCGGCAGCCGGTACCACCGCCCGGCGACGTACGGCGGACCGCTCGCGCGCGGTAGCCGCGGCCGGCCGGGCCGGCGGTAGCGGGACCGGGTGGGGGCGGGCCGCGACCGGTGCGCCCCCCGGCCGCCGGACAGCAGGGCGCGCAGCGGGGCCAGGGTGTCGTTGGACAGGTGGCCGGCCCACACCAGGTCCCACACCACCTGCGCGAGCGTCTCGTCGTCGACCGGCTCGCCCACGGCGGCCGCGACCCGGGCCGAGAGGTCGCGGAAGAACAGCGCCTGCCCGTCGGCCAGCGTCGTGAGCACCGCCTCGTGCACCGGGGTGGCGCCCTCGGGTTCGGCCGGCGGCGGCAGGAGCAGGGGCGCGAGGTCCGCGTACGCCAGCACCACCCAGCCGTCGGTGCCGGAGATCGCGCCGGCCCCGGCCCACACCACCTCGCCGCTGGCGCACAGCTCGTCCAGGTCGGCCGGCCGGTAGTCGCCGACCCGGGCCGGCAGCACGAGCCGCTCCAGCGCGGAGGCGGGCAGCGGCACCCCCTGCAGCTGGTCGAGCGCGGAGGCCACCGCCTCCGGGCCGGTCGCGTCGCCGCCGACCTGCTGCCAGTCGGGCAGGAACACCGCCAGCGTCTCCGCCGGCACCGGTTCGATCTCCCGGCGCAGCGCCGCCAGGGTGCGCCGGCGCAGGACCCGCAGCACCTCCGCGTCGCACCACTGCGGACCGGTCGCGTCCACGGTGAACTCGCCGGCCACCAGCCGACCGGCCGCCGCCAGCCGCCGGAGCACCCCGTCGACCACCGCCGGCCCGAGACCGAACCGGGCCGCGCAGGTCGCGGTGTCGAACGGTCCGCGGGTCCGCGCGTACCGGGCGAGCAGGTCCCCGAGCGGGTCGGGGCCGGGATCCCGGTGCGCCTCCGGCAGTCCCGGCGGCAGCGACACGCCCAGCGCGTGCGCGTACCGGCCGGCGTCCTCCACCACGATCCACCGCTCCTCACCGGCCATCCGCACCCGGAGCACCCGGCGCGCGTCCGCGAGTTCCGCCAGCCACGCCGGGTCCACCCCGCGTACCACGCACTCGTCGGTGGTCAGGTCACCGACCACCCGCAAGAGTTCCACGGCGTCCTCACGGTCGCGGACCCGCCCGGGCGGGGAGAGCCACCCCAGGCGTCGGGCGGTCTCCTCGACCACCGCCGGGTCGAGCAGCTCCCGCAGGTCCACCCGGCCCAGCAGCTCCTGCAGCAGGGTGGTGTCGAGCGCGATCGCGGCGGCCCGGCGCTCGGCGAGCGGGGCGTCGCCCTCGTAGATGAACGCCCCGAGGTACGCCAGCAGCAGTGAGCGGGCGAACGGCGAGGGCTTGGGGGTCTCCACCTCGACCAGCCGCACCTTCCGGCCGGCGAGCTCCCGCATGAGGGCGACGAGCCCGGGCAGGTCGAAGACGTCCTGCAGGCACTCCCGGGCCGCCTCCAGGGTGATGGGGAACTCCGGGTGCTCGCGGGCCACGTCCAGCAGTTGGGCGGCGCGCTGCCGCTGCTGCCACAGCGGCTGCCGGCGGCGCGGGTCGCGGCGGGGCAGCAGCAGGGCGCGGGCGGCGCACTCGCGGAACCGGGCGGCGAACATCGCCGAGCCGCCCACCGCCTGCTCGACCACCTGCGCGATCTCCTCCGGGTCGAACGCGACCAGCTCGGCGCCGGGCGGCTCGTCGACCATGTCGGGCAGCCGGAGCATGATCCCGTCGTCGGAGGGCAGCACCTGGGCGTCGATCCCGTAGCGCTCCCGCAGCCGCTGCCCGATCGCCAGCGCCCACGGCGCGTTCACCCGCGCCCCGAGCAGGCAGTGGACCGCGATCCGCCAGTCGCCGAGTTCGTCCCGGAACCGCTCGACCACCACGGTCCGGTCGTCCGGCAGCACCCGGGTGGCCTGCCGCTGCTCGTCCAGGTATGCGAGCAGGTTGTCGGCGGCGTACCGGTCGAGCCCGTCGGCCTGCAGCTCCGAGACCGCCTCCGCTTTCGGCAGGCGCTGCAACCGGCGCAGGTGGGCGCCGATCGCCCGGCCGAGCTCCAGCGGCCGCCCGGGCGCCTCGCCCCGCCAGAACGGCATCCGCGCCGGCTGCCCGGGTGCCGGGGTGACGAGCACCCGGTCGGGGGTGATCTCCTCGATCCGCCAGGCGCTCGCGCCGAGCAGGAACACGTCGCCGACCCGCGACTCGTACACCATCTCCTCGTCCAGCTCGCCGACGCGTACCGGGCGCTCGGTGCCGGCGAGGAAGACGCCGAACAGCCCGCGGTCGGGGATGGTGCCGCCGCTGGTGACCGCCAGCCGCTGGGCGCCCCGGCGGGCGGTGAGCCGGTCGGTGGCCCGGTCCCACACCAGCCGGGGGCGCAGCTCGGCGAAGGCGGTGGACGGGTAGCGGCCGGAGAGCATGTCGAGCACCGCGACGAGCGCGGACTCGGGCAGCTCGGCGAACGGCGCGGCCCGGCGTACAAGCGCGGCCAGGTCCGCCACCCGCCAGTCGTCCATCGCCACCATGGCGACGATCTGCTGGGCGAGCACGTCCAGCGGGTTGCGCGGGTAGCGGATCTCCTCGATCCGGCCGTCGACCATCCGGCGCGCCACCACCGCGCACGACAGCAGGTCGCCCCGGTGTTTGGGCAGCACCACCCCGGTGGAGACCGCGCCCACCTGGTGGCCGGCCCGGCCGATGCGCTGCAGCCCGGAGGCGACCGAGGTGGGGGCCTCGACCTGGACCACCAGGTCGACCGCGCCCATGTCGATGCCCAGCTCCAGGGAGCTGGTGGCGACCACGGCGGGCAGCCGGCCGGCCTTGAGCGCCTCCTCGATCTCCCGACGTTCGTGGCGGGAGACGCTGCCGTGGTGCGCCCGGGCCACCACCGGTGGTGCCCCGACCACGACGCCGGACTGCCCGGGCGTCTCGGCCGGGAACCGTCCGGTCGCCGGCGCCCCGGCGGCGAGTTCGTTGAGGCGGGCGCACAGCCGCTCGGCCGCCCGGCGGCCGTTGGTGAAGACGATGGTGGAGCGGTGGGCGCGGATCAGCTCGTAGACCCGCCGCTCCAGCGCCGGCCAGATGGAGCGGGTGCGGCCGCGGTCGGTGTCCTCCCCGGTGTCGCCGTCGTCGTCCGGCTCGGTCATGTCCGGCACCGGCACCTGCACGCTGACTTGGACGGTCTTGGCCGCCGGTGGCTGGATCACCTCCACCGGTGCGGCGCCGCCGAGGAACCGCGCCACCTCCTCGGTGGGCCGGACGGTGGCGGACAGGCCGATCCGCTGAGCCGGGGCCGGCAGCAGCGCGTCCAGCCGCTCCAGCGACAGCGCGAGGTGGACGCCGCGCTTGGTGGCGGCGACCGCGTGGACCTCGTCCACGATCACGGTCTCCACCCCCCGCAGCGTCTCCCGGGCCTGGGAGGTGAGCAGCAGGTAGAGCGACTCCGGGGTGGTGATGAGGATGTCCGGCGGCCGACGCGAGAGGTCCCGCCGTTCGGCGGCCGGGGTGTCGCCGGTGCGGACGCCGACGGTGATCTCCGGCTCGGGCAGGCCGAGCCGGGCCGCCGCGTGCCGGATCCCGGTGAGCGGCACCCGCAGGTTGCGCTCGACGTCGACCGCCAGTGCCTTCAGCGGGCTGACGTAGACCACCCGGCAGCGCCGCCTCGGGTCCTCCGGCGGGGGCGTGGTGGCCAGCCGGTCCAGCGACCACAGGAACGCGGCCAGGGTCTTGCCGGAGCCGGTCGGGGCGACCACCAGCGCGTGCCGACCGGCGCTGATGGCCTCCCAGGCCGCCTCCTGGGCAGCGGTGGGTGCCGCGAACGCCTGGGTGAACCAGGCGCGGGTCGCCTCGCCGAACCGGTGCACCGTCCTATCCTGCCGCGGCGGGCCGACACCGAAGGGCCGTCGACCCGCTCCGCGTGCAGAGGGGTGCGCCGGCCAGCTGGGCCGGCGCACCCCCGTCGTCATCCGTCGGTTAGTGCTCCTTGGTACAGGTGAGGACGATCAACGTGTCGAGCGGGACTTCTTCGCCGGGTTCCACGGACTGCTTCGTCACGGTCCAGTTCGGGAGCCAGATGACGAACTTGTCGTCCTTGTCCTGGGATCCGTACTGGATGTTCGTGAAACCGAGTCTCCGCAGCGTGTCGTCGGCGACAGCGGCGTTCTCACCGACCAGGTCGGGCATCACTGCCGTGGCCGGCGCCGTGCTGGCAGGTGCCGACGGGGTCGTTCGGGACGGAGTCGTGTCGACCCGCGGTGGTGGCTGAGTAGAGCCTGCGGACAGCGGGGGAGCGGGCGCGGCGGGAGCCATCGTCTCAGCCTTCGTCGGTGGTGACGAACTGGTCCGCAGTCCGCCGTTGACGAGGGAGTAGGCGGCCAGCCCGAAACAACAGAGAAGGGCCGTACCACCGACCACGGCGGCGATGATGGCGGCGAGGGTCCAGGTGTTCCGCTGCGGTGGCTGTCCGGTGTTTCCAGGTAAAGGCTGAGATGGACTGGTCACCCGTGGGAGTGTGCGGAAGGTGCTCGCGTCTGGGTATTGCCCGAATGGATGGTTCCGTCGTCAACTATCTGATAGATCCCGACCAAGTTTCATGGACGCTCACGGGCGAGCGTCGTACCGATGGCGCCGGGTCCGGGTGCGCGTCACAGGCCGAGCACGGCGGGGTCGGTGGCGAGCGCCCGCAGCCGCTCGGCCGGGTCGGGCACGAGCCGCCGCTCGGTGAGGTCCATCACACCCAGGACGCCCTCGACGGTGGTCGCCAGGTGGCCGTCCGGGCGGCGGAACTCCTGGGCCACGCGGAAGATCTTGCGGCCGGTCCACTCGAACGCGCAGCTGATGTCGATCTCGTCCCCGGCGCGCAGCTCGGCGCGGTACCGGATGCGCTCCTCCAGCGCCACCGGGCCGATGCCCGCGGTGACCAGCGCGTCGTCGGTGATGCCGGCGGCGCGCAGCAGCTGCCAGCGGGCGTGCTCGGCGTACTGGAGGTAGACGGCGTGGTTGAGGTGACCCAGCCGGTCGACCTCGTACCCGCGGACGGTCACCCGCACCCGGAACGGCTCCACACCCTCACCCTACTAGCCGGTAACCGCGCCGCTCCGGCGCCCGCCGCCCCGGCGGACGGGCTCAGCGGCGGCGCCCGAGCCTGGCCAGCAGCCGGGTCTGGGGGTCGGCGTCCGGTGGCGCGTCCAGCCGGCGGAACTGGCCGGAGGTGTACATCAGCTCGCCGAGCTGGTCGGCCTGGGCGGAGACGTGGGCGAGGTCCTCGTCCGGTATGTCCTCGTCCCGGCCGAGGGCCCGGGCGAGGTCCCAGCCGTGGATGATCAGGTCGAAGACCAGGAACCGGTCGACCGCCTGCGCGAACGTGTAGCGGCCCCGGAGCCCGTCGAACTCGGTGGTGGCGCGCGCCGGGTCGTCGAGGTCGGCCTGCACCGTGGTGTGTGCGATGCGCCACGCCCCGGCCGGGTCGGCGTCGAGGTCGCCGGCGTCGACCGGCGGGAAGCCGGCGAGCTTCCGGAACAGGTGCTGGGCCTGGACCAGGTGATCGACCAGGTCGCGGACCGTCCAGCCGTCGCACGGGGTCGGACGGCTCCAGTCACTCTCGGTCAGCGCGTCGATGCGCTTCGTCATGCGGTCCGCGAGGCGGCGGTAGCGCTGCGCGATCTCCTGGATGATCGCTCCGGACACGACACTCCCTCCTGTGAGTGACCGCGGTATGACGCTATGTGTTCACACCGGTGTCCCGCGGTCGCAACGTCCACGCAGGAAGCGTCTCAGGCGGGTGCGACACCCGCGGTGCGTCGACCGCCCGACACGCCGACGGCGGCGCCAACCACACTCTGTGTAGTTGAGTAGATGCAGATAGTCATCAATGGGATGTGGCGCCGCCCACTGTGACTGGATGCACGATCCGCTTGAATCCGGCATTTCCTGACCTACGCTGGTTCACGTCCGTTGACAACCGAGGGCGTGCGGCGTCCTTGTGAGACCACGCGGCACCGGCCGCGTACGCAGACCGCGGTCGCATCAACGGAGACGGCCGCGCCACGCCGCCGACCCGAGACGTCGGGGACCTCGCGCCGCCGTGGCGTTTCCCCCGGCGCACAACCGCAATGTCCCCCGAGCGTTCCAGGAGTCTCGGATGAAGAAGCACATGCGAAACTTCATGGTCGCCGCCGCCATCGCGCTGGTGGCGCCCTTCGGGCTGGAGAGCGCGGACACGCCGACGCCGACGGTCCCCGATGTGGTGCTCGCGGAGCAGGGTCCGACCGCGACACCGGAAGCGAAGGCCACGTCGAAGCCGAAGGCGAAGTCGACGAAGCCGTCGCGGCCCAAGCTGCGCGCCGGCCTCGACGAGAAGCAGATGCAGCACGCGGTGACGATCGTCGAGACCGGTCAGGAGATGGGCCTGCCCCGCCGCGCGTACGAGGTGGCGATCGCGACCGGACTGCAGGAGTCGCAGCTGCGTGTGCTGGCCAATGTCAACGTTCCGGAGTCGTTCGACTACCAGCCGCGTGACGGCTACGGCCGGGACCACGACTCGGTCGGCATCTTCCAGCAGCGGGTCAGCCTGTACGCCATCAACGACGTGAAGTGGGCCATGGATCCCCGCTACAGCTCCATCAAGTTCTACAACGGGCTGAAGCGGATCCCGAACTGGGAGCAGATGTCCGTGGCCGAGGCGGCGCAGGCGGTCCAGGTCAGCGCCTTCCCCGACGCGTACGCCAAGCACGAGGGCAAGGCGAAGCTGATCGTGGACAGCATCCTGGAGTGGCAGGAGCAGCAGATGAAGCAGTGACGGCGCCGCGGCGTCCCGCCGCGACCCGTGCACGATTCCCGGTCGGGGCCGGTCGCAAGGCCGGCCCCGACCACTGTCTCCGGAACCGTCCGGGGTCGCCGCCGGGTCTCCGGCGGCGACCCCCACCGGGCGGTCGCCTCAGTCGCCGGCCGGCACCGTCTCGCCGGTGCCCACCGCGACCCGGTCGGCCGGGCGCACGGTGGCGGCCGACCGGGGCTCCCCGTCCGCCGTCGCGGGCGCCGGACCGGCGCCGTCCAGGCGCACCAGGGCCACCCCGACGAGGATCAGCAGCCCGCCGAGCAGCTGCACCGGCCGCGGCAGCTCGCCCAGTACCAGCCAGGCGAGCAGGACCGCGAACACCACCTCGGTCAGGCCGACGAACGACGCCGGCCGCGCCCCCAGCCGGCGGGTGGCGGCGATCCCGGTGAGGTAGGAGACCACCGCCGCGATCCCGACCAGGCCCGCCACCGGCACCAGCCAGCTCACCCGGTGGCCGAGGAGGTCCACCTCGTCGAACGCCACCTCCAGCGGCAGCGCGCCGGCGAGCCCGAACCCGAGCAGCACGACCGCGCCGACCGCCATGCCGGCGCCGGCCAGCGCCACCGGCGGCAGCGCGGAGTCGTCGGCCCGGGCCGCGAGGATGAAGTAGCCCGCCAGCCCGACCGCGGCGACCAGCCCCCACAGCACACCGACCGGGTGCAGCCCGCTGCCGGTCAGGTCGAGGATCAGCACCAGGCCGGCGAGCGCGGCGACCGTGCCGGCCACGGTCAGCTGGCGGGGGCGCTGCCCGTGCACCGCCCAGGTCCACCCGACCACCAGGACGACGCCCAGGTACTCCAGCAGCAGCGCGACCCCGACCGGCAGGTACTTCACCGCGTGGAAGAAGCCGGCCTGGGCGCCGGCGACCGCCAGCACGCCGAAGAGGACGACCACCCCGGCGTTGGCACGCCACAGGTGGGCGCGCCCGCGGGTGAGCACCACCGCCGGCACCGCCAGCGCCAGCGCGCCGAGCCCCACCCGGGCGATCACCACCGCCTGCGCCGACCATCCGGCGTCCATCAGTGACCGGGCCAGCGGGCCGGAGGTGGCGAACGACAGCGCCGACAGCAGAGCCAGCGCCAGGCCGACGGTGGTGCCGGCGCCGCCGGCACGCGGAGATGAGCGCACGAAACCCCCTGGTCAGACGGTGGTCAGGGAATATCGGTGATCGATCAGCGGGTTACGCTCAGACGGTAGGCCCGGGATCCGACCGGCCACAAGAAGACTTCGCGCACGTCACACCGACCCCGCGCGAGGCCGGTAGTCGCAGCCGGTCGCCGGCCGACCACCGGTCGTCCACCCTGGTCCGCCACCGGCCCCCGCACCGTGAGGAGACCCCCGATGGTGACTGTCGCGCGCCCCGATACCGCCACCGTGCAACGGCGTACCCTGCGGGTGCTGTTCTCCACCCAGGTCATCGGCGGGGTCGGGGTGGCGGTCGGTCTGTCGGTGGGGGCGCTGCTCGCCGCCGACATGGCCGGCCCCGGCCGGTCGGGCCTGGCGCAGAGCGCCGCCGTGGTCGGCGGGGCGCTGCTCGCGGTGCCGGCCACCCGGGTCATGCAGCGGTACGGGCGCCGGCCGGGCCTGGCGGCGACCTACCTGACCGCGGCCGCAGGCGGGGTCGCGGTGGTCACCGCGGCGATGACCGGTTCCCTCACGCTGCTGTTCGCCGGCCTGTTCGTGTTCGGCGCCGGCACCACCGGCAACAGCCTGGCCCGCTACAGCGCGGTCGACCTGGCCCCGCCGGACCGTCGCAGCCGCCACCTCTCGCTCATCGTCTGGGCCACCACGCTGGGCGCGGTCAGCGGGCCCAACCTGGCGCCGCTGGCCGGCCGGCTGCTGGAACCGGCCGGGGTCCCCACCCTGGCCGCGCCGTTCGCCGTCTCGGCGGGTCTGTTCACGCTCGGCGCGCTGGTGCTGACGGCGCTGCTGCGCCCGGACCCGCTGCTGGTGGCCCGCCGGATGCGGGAGGCGGCCACCGACGGCGCGACGGACTCCGGTGCGCAGGACGGTCCCCCGCCGAGGATGCGGGCGGCCCTGGACGCCCTCCGCACCAGCGCGTCGGCCCGGCTGGGGGTGGCTGCGATGGCCATCGGCCACCTGGTGATGGTGTCGGTGATGGCGATGACCCCGGTGCACATCCACGGCGCCGGCCACGGCGACGTGGACACGCTGCGCATCGTGGGCTTCGTGATCTCGGTGCACATCGCCGGCATGTACGCGTTCTCCCCGGTCACCGGGTGGCTGGCCGACCGCTACGGCCGGCGTTCCGTGATCGTCGGCGGGATCCTCGTGCTGCTGCTGGCCTGCGCGGTCGCCGGGACCGCCGGCTACCACACCGGCCAGCTGTCGGCCGGCCTGTTCCTGCTCGGTCTGGGCTGGTCGGGCACCATGGTCGCGGGTTCGACGCTGCTCAGCGAGTCGGTGCCGGTGACGGTGCGGCCGTCCGCGCAGGGCCTGGCCGACCTGGTCATGGGGCTGGCCGGGGCGGGCGGCGGGGCGCTGTCCGGGCTGGTGCTGGGCGCCGCGGGCTACCCGACGTTGACCCTGGTCGCGGCGGTGTCGGCGGTGCCGGTGCTGGCGCTGGCGTTGCGACCGGTGCAGGCCGGGCTCGGCGGGCCGGTCCGTGGCAGGCTGGACGGGTGAAGCTGAGCGACTTCTGGGCCCGGCTCGACGAGGTGTTCGGACCGGCGTACGCCCCCAGCGTCGCCACCGACCAGGTGCTGCCCGGCCTGGGAGGCCGGACCATCGTCGAGGCGTTGGAGGCGGGGGAGCGGGTCGCGGACGTGTGGCGGGCGGTGGTCGCCGCCTACCCCGACCGGGTCCCGCCCCGGCTGCGCTGACCCGCCGCCGCCGCGACGGCCGGACCCGGCGTGTCGGTGACCGTTCGTACGCGCGTTCGGGTATCGTCCACAGACAGGTCGGTCGTCCACAGGAGGGCGACCCGTGCTGGCGCCTGTCGCACCGGGCACCTACGGTGTGGCGGTGACGAGAAGAGCGATCAAGAACGCAGGAGCGGCCATGGCATCGGTGCCCGACAAGGAGAAGGCGCTGGAGCTCGCACTGGCGCAGATCGACAAGCAGTACGGCAAGGGCGCCGTCATGCGGCTGGGGGAGCGCCCGCCGGCGGACATCGGGGTCATCCCGACCGGCTCGATCGCGCTCGACCTGGCGCTGGGGGTGGGTGGCCTGCCGCGCGGCCGGATCGTGGAGATCTTCGGGCCGGAGGCCAGCGGTAAGACCACGGTCGCCCTGCACGCGGTCGCCAACGCCCAGAAGGCCGGCGGCATCGCCGCGTTCATCGACGCCGAGCACGCACTCGACCCGGACTACGCCAAGGCGATCGGGGTCGA